>JAFEDF010000243.1 GCA_018241785.1 Pseudomonadota bacterium
CTACACCGACCGCGAAGGCCGCGGGAGCGGGGTAGCGTGACGCGCGAGTTCGGCTGCGGAACGCAGCCGGTGTTTGAGCCCGTCACGGTACCCCGCTCCCGCGGCCTTCGCGGTCGAACTCGCGCGCCGGAGCATTCCCGCCGCTTCCGGTCGCTGAAACAGAGGGTCCGTTCCCGTTTCGCAGGGCTTCCCTAGCCGCCCGCGGTCTCCTTCGCGCGCATCAGCCCCTCGTACTTCGCACGGAGCTCGCCGGGCGACTCGACGTGGTCGGGGTCGACCGGGATGCAGTCGACCGGGCACACCTCGCGGCACTGCGGCCGGTCGAAATGCCCGACGCACTCGGTGCACTTCGCCGGATCGATGACGTAGACCTCGGTACCCTGCGAGATGGCCCCGTTCGGACACTCGGGCTCGCACACGTCGCAGTTGATGCATTCGTCGGTGATGATCAGCGCCATGGCTCACTTCCCGGCGGCGCGGCGCCGCAGGCATTCGGCGACGTGCGGGTGCACGAACTTCGAGACGTCGCCGCCGAAACGGGCAATCTCGCGCACGATCGTCGCCGATACGAACATGTACTTCTCGTCAGGGGTCAGGAACAGGGTTTCGACCTCGGGGTGGAGATTGCGGTTCATCCCCGCCATCTGGAACTCGTACTCGAAGTCGGAGACCGCGCGCAGCCCGCGCAGGATCAGCGTAGCGCCCTGCTCGTGGACGAAGTCCATCAGCAGCGACGAGAAGCCCAGGACCTCGACGTTGGCGTAGCCGCGCAGCACCTCACGGGCCATCGCGACGCGCTCGTCGGTCGCGAAGAACGGCCGCTTCGTCTCGCTGTCCGCGATGCCCACGACCACGCGGTCGAAGATGCGCGACGCGCGCCGCACGAGGTCCTCGTGGCCGCGGGTGAAGGGGTCGAAGGTCCCCGGGTAGACGACTTTCATCATCGAGCGCACCGCCGCGGCCGCGCCGCGTCCGCCGTTCCCGCCGTCACGATCCGGCGGCGGCGAGAAGATGATAATGCACGCCCCCGGCGCGCGCCTGCCTCACGAGGTGCAACGCCGGCGGGATGTCGAGGGGATGGCCGGCCTCCGCGTAGATGCGCCCGTGCGGCGCGAGCCGCGACGCCGCGAGCGGCAGGAAGCGCGGCCACGGATCGTCGGCGAACGGCGGATCGGCGAAGATGACGTCGAAGCGCCGCACTTCGCCTTCGAGGCAGGCCTGCGCGTCACCCGTCTTCGTCTCGATCGGGTCGAGCCCCAGGCGCGACGCGCTCGCGCGAAGGGCACGGACGACGGCCGGGTTGCGATCGACGGCCACGCAGAGCGAGGCGCCGCGCGAGCGCGCTTCGAGGGTCAGCACCCCGGTGCCGGCCCAGGCCTCGAACGTCGATGCCCCGCCGAGGTCCTGGCCCAGCCAATTGAAGAGGGTCTCGCGAACGCGGTCGGGCGTCGGACGCAGGCCGGGCAGAGGAGGGACGTCGACCCGCCGGCCCCGATGCGTGCCGCCGATGATCCTGACCTTCCCCGGCTGGGCGTTGCGGTCGCGAGGGCGTGGCGCGGCGGGCATCGAGGACGGGCGGAGCGGCCGGAGCGCCGCGCAGCGCGCCGGTAGAATGATGCACGATGTTCGAGTTCTTCAAGCGCAGGCCGGCCGAGGAGCCGGCCGCGCAAGCCCCGGTTTCCGAAGAGTCCGCACCGCGTCGCCCGTGGGTCGAGCGCCTGCGGGCGGGGCTCGGCGCGTCGCGCGACCGGCTCGCCGGCGCGATGGGAAGCGTGTTCCGGCGGCGCGTCCTCGACGACGAGGCGATCGACGAGCTCGAGACGGCACTGCTCGTCGCCGACGTCGGCGTCCCGGCGACCCGGCGGCTCCTCGACGACCTGCGCGAGCGCTACCGCCGCGCGGGACCCGACGCCGACCCACGCGAGCTCCTGCGCGACGCGCTGCGCGAACTCGTCGCGAAGCTCGAGTCGGACGCCCCGGTCGCCGACCGCGCGCCGACCGTCATCATGCTCGCCGGGGTGAACGGCGCCGGCAAGACGACTTCGATCGGCAAGCTCGCCCGCTGGCTGCACCGCGAGAAGCGCACCGTCCTGCTCGCCGCGGGGGATACCTTCCGCGCCGCTGCGCGCGAGCAGCTCTCGGTCTGGGGCGAGCGCAACGACGTGACCGTCATCCAGCAGCAGGGAGGCGACCCGGCCGCCGTGATGTTCGACGCCGTCCAGGCGGCGAAAGCGCGGGGGATCGACGTCGTGCTCGCCGACACGGCAGGACGCCTGCCGACCCAGCTCCACCTGATGGACGAGCTGAAGAAGATCCGTCGGGTGCTCGCCAAGGCGCGCGACGGCGCCCCCGACGAGGTGTGGCTCGTGCTCGACGCCAACACCGGCCAGAACGCGCTCGCCCAGGTCGAGGCCTTCGACGCCGCGATCGGCCTCACCGGCCTCATTCTCACCAAGCTCGACGGCAGTGCGAAGGGCGGGATCGTCGCGGCGATCGCCGCCCAGCACCCCGTCCCGCTTCGCTTCGTCGGCGTCGGCGAGGGGATCGACGACCTCCAGCCGTTTCGGGCCGCCGACTTCGTCGACGCGCTGCTGCCCCCGGACAGCGCCCGGGAGTGACGGTCCGGAACCTTCCAGGGTCTTAGCACTCTTACGAGCCGAGTGCTAAAATGACCTTGCCGATGCCTGACGGGTGTCGGCCACAACGAGGAGTCCTCGATGACCGGTAGCGTTCTCGCCTTCCCGACCCCTGCCTCGCTGGGCAGCATCGACCAGTACATCCAGGCGGTGAACCGCTTCGCGCTGCTGACCGCCGCGGAAGAGGTCGACCTCGGGCGCCGCTGGCGCGACGATCAGGACCTCGACGCCGCGCGCAAGCTCGTGCTGTCGCACCTGCGGCTCGTGGTCGCGGTGTCGCGCAACTACCTGGGTTACGGGCTGCCGCAGGCCGACCTGATCCAGGAAGGCAACATCGGCCTCATGAAGGCCGTGCGCCGCTTCGACCCGGAGCGCGGAGTGCGGCTCGTCTCGTTCGCCCTCCACTGGATCAGGGCCGAGATCCACGAATACGTGCTGCGCAACTGGCGGCTCGTGAAGCTCGCGACGACCAAGGCGCAGCGCAAGCTGTTCTTCAACCTGCGCAGCATGAAGGCGTCGACCGCCGCGTTGACGCAGGCGCAGGCGAAGGCGATCGCATCCGATCTCGGCGTCAAGCCGGAGGAAGTGATCGAAATGGAGACCCGCCTTTCGGGTGGCGACGTCTCGCTCGACCCGGCTCCGGGCGACGAGGATTCGGTGGCGCCGATCGCGTGGCTGTCCGACCCCGGCGACGAGCCGGTCGAAATCCTCGAGCGCAGCGAGACCGCGGCGCGCCGCAGCGAAGGGCTGCAGCGCGCAATGACCCGGCTCGACGATCGCAGCCGCCGGATCATCGAGGCGCGCTGGCTGCGCGAGGACGACAGCACGTCGACCCTGCAGGAGCTCGCCGACGAGTATGGCGTGTCGGCCGAGCGCATCCGCCAGATCGAGAGCAAGGCGCTGAAGACGATGCGCTCGGAGATGGCCGCGCTTTAGAGTTCCACCTGGGTCCCGAGCTCGACCACGCGGTTGGTCGGGATGTTGAAGAACTCCGACGCCTTCGTCGCATTCTTCGACATCGACACGAACAGCCGCTCGCGCCACAGCGCCATCCCCGGCGTCACCGTGGCGATCAGCGTCTCGCGCGAGACGAAGAACGACGTTTCCATCATGTCGAAGACGAAGCCGCGGCGCCCGCAGCTTTCGAGGAGCTCGGGAACGTCGGGATCGCCCTTGAAGCCGTAGTTCGCGACGAGCCTGAAGAAGCCGCTGCCGAGGTCGGTCACCTCGCCGCGCTCGGCCTCGGGAACGTAGGGGATGTCGCGGGTGATGATGGTCAGGAACACGATGCGCTCGTGGAGCACCTTGTTGTGCTTCAGGTTGTGCAGCAGCGCGTGGGGCACGCGGTCGAGCGTCGACGTCAGGAACACCGCCGTGCCCGGCACGCGCGTCGGCGGCGACGCCTCGATGCTCTGGATGAACAAGTCGAGCGGCATCGCGTCCTCGGCGAGGCGCTTCATCAGGATCGCGCGTCCGCGCTTCCACGTCGTGAGCAGCGTGAACACGGCGCCTCCGATGAGGAGCGGGAACCAGCCGCCGTCGGGGATCTTGAGCGAGTTCGACGCGAGGAAGGTGAGGTCGATCGCAACGAGCGGCGCAGCGACGAGCGCCGCCTGCCACTTCCTCCAGTGCCAGATCCGCCGCATCACGACGAAGATCAGCAGCGAATCGATCAGCATCGCCATCGTGACGGCGATGCCGTAGGCGCTCGCGAGGTTGTCGGAGCTCCTGAAGCCGAGGACCAGCGCGATGATCGCGACCAGCAGCATCCAGTTGACGAAGGGGACGTAGATCTGTCCGATCTCGCGCTCCGAGGTGTGCGCGATGGTGAGCCGCGGGCAGTAGCCCATCTGGATGGCCGCGCGGGTGAGCGAGTACGCTCCCGAGATCACCGCCTGTGACGCGATGATCGCCGCGGCCGTCGCGAGCGCGAGGAGCGGCAGGCGGCCCCAGCCCGGAGCGAGCAGGTAGAACGGATTCTGGATCGCCCCCGGATTGGCGAGCACCAGCGCGCCCTGCCCGAAATAGTTGCAGAGGAGCGTCGGCAGCACGAAGAACAGCCACGCGCGCCGGATCGGGCTCTTCCCGAAGTGCCCCATGTCGGCATAGAGCGCCTCGGTGCCCGTCACCGCGAGCACGACCGCGCCCATCGCGACGAACGCCGTGCCCGGGTTGTCGATCGCGAAGCGCACCGCGTAGCCGGGATTGAAGGCCTCCAGCACCTCGACGTTCGCTGCGATCCCGTGCACGCCGAGCACCCCGATCGTGACGAACCACACCGACATGATCGGGCCGAACACCGCGCCGAGGCTCGCCGTCCCCCTGCGCTGGGCGGCGAACAGCACGATCAGGATGAGGAGGGTGAGCGGGACGATGAACGGATGAAGCGGCGGGGCGATCACGCCGAGGCCCTCGACCGCGCCCAGCACGGTGATCGCCGGGGTGATCATGCCGTCGCCGTAGAACATCGCGGCGCCGAAGATGCCGAGGCCGACGAGCCACCAACGAAGCCTCGCGCGGTCGCCGATGCCGCGCGAGACGAGCGCCGTCATCGCGAGGATGCCCCCCTCGCCGCGGTTGTCGGCGCGCATCACGAGCGCGATGTACTTCAGCGTGACGACGATGACGAGCGCCCAGACGATCGCCGACAGCACGCCGAGGATGTTCTCGCGGGTGAGCGAGAGGCCGTAGGGACCCGTGAACGCGGTGCGCAGCGTGTACAGCGGGCTCGTGCCGATGTCGCCGTAGACGACGCCGATCGCGCCGACCACGAGCGGCAGCATCCGCGCGGGTTTTCCTGCGTCTTGACTCGCCTCGCTCACGTCGTGCGCGGCCCGCGCCGGTCAGCCGGCGGATTCTTCGCTTCGGCGCGAGAAGCGGATGTTGAGCTGCTTCAGCTTGCGATAGAGGTGCGTGCGCTCGAGGCCGGCCTTCTCGGCGACGCGGCTCATGTTGCTCTGCTCGCGGCCCAAGAGCTGCTCGAAGTAGATGCGCTCGAAGGCCTCGCGCGCCTCGCGCAGCGGCAGCTCGAAGAAGCGCGTCGTGATCTCGGGTGCGATCGCCTTGCTCGGCGAAGCGGACTCTCCGAGCAGGCGCTTCACGTGATCCGGCGTGAGCTCGCCGTGCACGACCAGCATGTTGGCGATGACCCCGCGCAGGTGATCGAGGTTTCCGGGCCACCACGCGTTGGTGAGCGCCGTCAGGGCCGCCGGCGGCAGCGCGACGAGGAGGGGCTGCGCGCGATCGGCGACGGCGGTCTCACGCCAGAAGCGCTCGATCAGCGCCGGGATGTCCTCGCGCCGCGCCCGCAGTGGCGGCAGCACGACGGCGCCGGGTGCGAGCTGGGCGAGCAGCGCCGCGTCGAAGCGTCCATCCGACGCGTAGGCTGCGAGCATCTCGCTCGACGTCGCGACGAGGAGGATGTTGTGCTTGTCGAGCTTGGGCAGCAGGAACGCGAGCCCGCGCTGCTCGGCCCGCGTGTACTGGCCGATCTCGGAGCACCAGATCACGCCTTCGCGCGCCTCCTCGATGAGCGCGAGGGGATTGCTCGTGAGCCGCGCGCCGTTCGCGACCGCGACGAAAGGTGCGCCCGACACGGCGAGCGCGCGCGCCGCCGTCTCGTGCCCGGTGCCCGGCTCGCCGAGGATCAGGACCGGCCTGCGCGCCGCGACGAGCGCGTCCAAGGCCTTCTCCGTCTCGCGCACGGCGGCGCCGACCCCGAGCGCGGCGAGCGAGAGCCTGCGCGGCTCGCGCGTCGCGACCGTCTTGAACGCGCGCGCGATCGTCGCGAGCAGCTTGTTCAACCCGATCGGCTTCTCGAGGAAATCGAATGCGCCGATCTTGGTCGCCTCGACCGCGGTCTCGATCGTGCCGTGCCCCGACATCATGACGACCGGCATCGTCAGCAGCCCCGTCGAGCCCCACTCGCGCAGCAGCGTGACGCCGTCGGTGTCGGGCATCCAGATGTCGAGCAGGACGAGCGCCGGCTGCTGGCGCTGCCGGTAGGCGCGCGCCTCGCCGGCATTCTCGGCGAGCACGACTCGATAGCCCTCGTCCTGCAGGATCTCGGAGAGGAGCTCGCGAATGCCGACTTCGTCGTCGACGACGAGGATCTCGCGCGCCTGCACCGAGCGCGGTTCGGTCATGCTGCCACCGATTGCATCGCGTGGAAGCGCAGCGTCACGCGGGCGCCGTGCGGCGCGACGTTCTCGAGCGTGACGCGCCCGGAATGCTCGTCGACGATCTTCTTCACGATCGCGAGGCCGAGCCCCGTCCCTTTCGCCTTGGTCGTCACGTAGGGCTCGAACGGGTGCCTGAGGACGTTCTCGGCGAAGCCCGGTCCGCGATCCCCGAACGACAGGATCGCCTCGGGTCCTTCGACTGACAGCGTGATATCGATGCGGGGATCCTCCTCGCCCGACTGGGCGTCGATCGCATTCTGCAGCAGATTGTGGAACACCTGTCGCAGGCGTGTGGGTTCGCCCTGAATCACCACCGGGCTCGCCGGCAGCGCAAGGGCGACGTGCGGGCGCAGATTGTCGTACAGAGCCAGCACGTCGAGCAAGAGGGCGCCGACGTCGAGGCTCTGCATCTGGCCGGCGCGCGGCTGCCTCGCGTAGATCGCGAAATCGTCGACCATGTGCTTCATCGCGCCGACCTGGGCGATGATCGTCTGCGTGCTCCGGCGAAGCGTATCCTGCCCGGGCTCGTCTAGGCGCGGCGTGAGCTTCATCGCGAGCCGTTCGGCGGAGAGCTGAATCGGCGTCAGCGGATTCTTGATCTCGTGGGCGAGCCTGCGCGCGACTTCGGCCCAGGCGGCGTCGCGCTGCGCCTCGAGGAGCGCCGAGACGTCGTCGAACACGACGACGTAGCCTGGGACCGGCGCCCCCGGAAGCTTCGAGCCGCGAAGGAGCAGTGCCCGGCCCTCTCCCGCGACGGTGAGGGTCGCCTCGCGCTGCCAGTGGTCGTCGCGCGCCGTGCGAAAGCCCTCGGCGACGAGCTCGGCGAAGGGCGACAGCGCCGGAGTCCGGCCGCCCCACTCGGCGAGCGCGACGCCGGCGAGATCGGCGAAAGGCTGCTGCAGGATCACCGCCGAGCTCGGGTTGGCGCTTCGCAGCCGGTACTGCTCGTCGAATGCGAGTACGCCCGACGACAGGTTCGCGAGCACGCTTTCGAGGTACGCGCGCGTCGTCTCGGTGACGCGCTGCGACTGCTCGGTGCGCAGGCGCGCGTCGGCGAGCTGCGCCGTCATCGTGTTGAACGACTCGGTCAGCACGCCGAGCTCGTCGTGGGAGGTGACCGGCTGCCTGCGCGTGAAGTCGCCCTGCGCGACGGCGCGCGTGCCCTCCGCGAGGAGCCCGAGCGGCGCCGCGAAGCGCTCGGAGAGCACGACGGCGAGTCCGAGCGCCGAGGTGAGCGCGAAGAGGAGCGTCAGCGTCAGCGTGTACTGGTACAGGCGCTTCAGCGTGCCGCGCGAGAAGGTGACCTCCTGGTAATCGCGCGCGCCCGACTGCACTTTCTCGAGATCCTGGGCGAGCGGCCGCGGCACGCGCTCGATCACCTGCAGCGCCCGCAGCGGCTCGATCCGGTCGCTGCTGTTGACCGGAACGACGACGCGCAGCCGCAGCCCGCCGTCCGGGGCCTGCTCGGCGCGCGCGTAGGTCTGCTGCAGGCGCGCGCTGCGCAGTGCGTCGGCGGGAAGGGCCTCGGGAGGCATCAGCGAGGCGCCGATCCCTCCCACGGCGAGGACGCTTCCCGAGGGCGAGTAGAGGGCCGACTCATACACGCCGGCCTGCTCGGAGGCGCGCGCGAGCGCCACCGCCGCGGCGCCCGGGGTGTCGGCGACCGCCGCGGCGATCGCATCGGCGCGCGTCGCGGTCTCGCGCAGCAGGTAGTCGAGCGAGCTGCGGCCGAGGTTGATGCCCGCGTCGAGCGCACGGTCGACGCGCACATCGAACCAGCTCTCGATGCTGCGCCCGAGGAACTGCACCGACACCGCGTAGACGAGCGCGCCGGGAAGCACGGCGACGAGCGCGAACAGCAGCACGAGGCGAAGCGCCAGCCGCGAGCCGAACACGCCGCGCACGAGATTGCGCCAGAGCTGCAGGAGCTGTACCGCGACGACCAGCACGAGCAGCACGGTGAGCACGCTGTTGACGACGATCAGCGTGTTGTAGTGCTCGGCGAAGAGGTCGGTGTTCGCCGTCGCGGTCGCGAGCAGGAACAGCGCGATCGCGGCGACGCACGAGAAGCCGAGCAGGAACCAGCGCAGGCGCCGCGAGGCGAGAAGCCTGGTCATCGCAGCCGCTCAATGCGCGTCATGGCACGAAATCGAAGCGGTGCCAGTCCGACGAGAGCTGCCATTCGTGCGACGCGAGCGCGCTCACCTGGAAGGGCTTCGGCAGCAGGTTGACGTCGAGCCGCTCGCGGATCGAGGCGACGTAGCGCACGTTCGGGCTCAGCTTGCGCGCGTCGAGCACGCGGCGCGCGTTGAGCCGCCCGATGAAGCGCTCGACGTCGGAAAGCGAGTCGAACGCCTGCCCGAGCGGCCCGTTCGCGACCCGGTACTGCCGGGTCAGCGGGTTCCACGAGACGCGCCAGGTAAGCGACCATTCGCCGATCTTCTCGTCGAACCACAGCGGGCGCGGGTGCGCGAGCTCGAAGTCGATCGTGAAGTAGAGCGCGATCCCCTGATCGAGCGCCTCGACGAGGGTGGGAGTGAGCGTGACGGCGAATTCCACCGAGAGCAGCACTTCGCCGTCGTCGACGCGCAGCCACGCGTCGCGCAGCGGAATGCTGTCGGCGCGCGCGAAGGGGGCAATCCCCGCAGCGAGCGCTGCGGCTGCGGCGAGGAGCCTTCGCCGCAGAACCGAAACGGGTGCCCGGGCGTGGGAGACGGTATGCGGCATGCCGAGATGACGCGCATCTGTCCGGCAATCGCGACCCATGCCACGCGTCGCGTAGGGGACGAAGGCGCCGCGGCGGCCGCATCAGGTCTTGCGGAGCGACGCGTAATAGAACCCGTCCTGATTGTGGCTCGCGGCCGGAGGCGAAGGCAAGATTTGCCCGCCGCGCCGGCGGAAGTCGGGGGGAAAGCTGAGGGTTTCGCGCAACGCCTCGGGCTGCGCGGCACAAAACGCCTCGACGACCGCGTCGTTCTCGGCGTGAAAGACCGAACAGGTGGCGTAGACGAGGCGCCCTCCGGGTGCCACGAGCGGCCAGGCCGCGGCGAGGAACCTTGCCTGTGCGGCGGCGAACGCGTCGACGTCGGCCGGCCGTCGCCGCCACTTGATGTCCGGGTGGCGGCGCACGACCCCCGATCCCGTGCACGGGACGTCGAGCAGGATCCGGTCGAACGGGCGCCCGTCCCACCAGCGGTCCGGGGTCGTCGCATCGGCGCACACGAGGCGCACGCTCCGCGCGGCGTGGCCGAGGCGGGCGAGGTTGCCGCGCAGGCGCTCGAGTCTTGCGGGATCGGCGTCGAGGGCGACGAGGTCGATCTCTGCGCGCTCGATCAGATGCGCGGTCTTGCCGCCCGGGGCGGCGCAGCCATCGAGCACCCGCATGCCGTCGCGCGCGTCGACGATCGCCGCCGCGAGTTGGGCCCCGGCGTCCTGCACGGCGAACGCACCGTCGGCGAATCCGGGGAGGGTCTCGGGCGCGGCGAAGTGCTCGACGACGATCGCCGATTCGTCCTGCCCATGGGCGCGGATCCCTGCGTCGGCAAAGCGCGCGAGCAGTTCCACCCGCCTCGTCGCGCGGTGGTTGACTCGCAGCACCAGCGGCGCCTGATGGTTGCCGGCTTCCAGCACCGGCTCCCAGTCCACCGGGTAGTCGCGGCGCACACGATCGATCCACCACTGTGGATACGAGTAGCGGCCGACCTCGCCGGTGCGCGCCGCGGCGACGAGCGCTGCCTGCTCGCGGAGGAAGCGGCGCAGGAGAGCGTTCATCAGCGGCCTCGCCGCCGGCCGCGCGACGCGCGCGGCGGCAGTGACCGCGCGATCGACGACGGCGAAGGCCGGGGCGCGCAGGTGCAGGATCTGGTAGATCGCCGCCGCGGCGAGCATGTGCAGCACGCGATCGGCGAGCGGCTTCCTGGCGAGCAGCCGCACGAGGACGTCGAGCGTACCCCAGTGGCGCAGCGTCCCGTAGGCGATCTCGCGCACCAGCGCATGGCCGCGGCGCGAGTCGGGGGCGCTCGCGAATTCGGAGTCGAGCGCGTCGTCGAGGCGGCGGTGGCCGTCGACGACGGCGCCGATCACACGGGCGGCCTGTCCCTGCTCGACGTGCATCAGCCGAAATGCGCACCGCGCGCGATGCGGCGCCCCGCGGCGAACGCCGCTGCGGCCATCGCGCGACCGCCCGCCGGCTGGACCCGGACGAGCCGCAGCGAGCCCGCCTCTCCACCTGCCCCGCAAGCGACCTCGATGCCCGCGGCGTCGACGCGAAGCACGCTGCCCGGCGGGCCTGCGGCTGCGGCCGGCGCGCTGCGAGCGACCGGCAACGCCTCGAGAATCTTCACCGGCTGCCCGTTCCAGCGTGCGACGGCTCCAGGCGACGGCGTGACCGCGCGGATTTTCCTGTCGATCGTGACGGGGTCCTGCGCCCAGTCGATCGCCTCGTCGGCGGCGCCGATCTTCGCCGCCCAGGTCACGCCCTCGGCCGGCTGCGGGAACGCCTCGAGGCGCCCGTCGCGGGCGAGCACCGCGATCACCTCGACGATCGTCTCGGCGCCGAGGGCCGCGAGCCGGTCGTGCAGGCTTCCGGCGGTCTCCCGCGCGCCGATGGCGATCGAGCGCATGCGTACGATCGCGCCGGTGTCGAGGCCGGCGTCCATCTGCATCACCGTGATGCCGCTCTCGCGGTCGCCGGCCTCGATCGCGCGCGCGATCGGCGCCGCACCGCGCCAGCGCGGGAGCAGCGATGCGTGGATGTTGAGGCAGCCGTGCGCGGGCCACGCGAGCACCTGCGGCGGCAGGATCATCCCGTAGGCGGCGACGACGAGAACGTCGAGCCTGACCGAGGCCAGTGCGGCAAGCGTCGCGGCGTCGCGCAGGCTTGCGGGTTTCACCACCGGCAGGCCGTTCGCCGCGGCGAGGGTCGCCACCGGCGACGCGGCAACGCGCATGCCTCGGCCGGATGGCCGATCGGGCCGCGTCAGGACGATGGGTATCGTGTAGCCGGCGCGGTGGAGTGCGTCGAGCGCGCACGCCGCGAAGTCGGGCGTGCCGGCAAACCCCACCCGCAGCGATGGCGATGCGTTCAGCCGGCGAGCTTCTGCTTCTTGCGCAGCTTCGCCGCGAGACGTGCGCGCTTCAGCGGAGACAGGTAATCGACGAAGACTTTGCCGAGCAGATGGTCCATTTCGTGCTGGATGCACACCGCAAGCAGCCCGTCGGCGTCGAGCTCGAAGCTTTCGCCGTGTTCGTTCTGCGCGCGCACGCGAACGCGCTCGGGGCGGGTCACCTTGTCGTAATAGCCGGGCACCGACAGGCAGCCTTCCTCGTTCTCGGCCTCGCCGGCCGCTTCGAGCAGGATCGGATCGATGAACACGCGAAGCTCGTCACGATGCTCGGACACGTCCAGGACCAGCACCTGTTTGTGAACGTTCACTTGCGTCGCAGCGAGCCCGATGCCTGGAGCCGAATACATCGTCTCGGCCATGTCCGCGACGAGCCTGCGGATCTCCGGGGTGACGCGGCCGACCGGGGCTGCAACCTTTTTGAGACGCGGATCGGGGTATTCGAGGATCGGAAGAAGCGCCATCAGCCGTCTGGCTTGCAAAATGCAAGTTCTGGTTGCAGAATCGCCGTTAAGTGCTTATTTTGTGGCAGTTTAGGACGTTAGCAAGTCCGAGCCACGCGAAAGAGGCCCTATGCGTCAATACTTTACCATAGCGCGGCACCTGGCGGCCTTCGGGGCGCTCGTCTGCCTCACCACCGCAACCGCCACGGCGTTCGCCGCGGCGCTCCAGCTCGCCGACAACCCGCCGTCGAGCTACACGGTCCAGAAAGGCGACACGCTCTGGGGCATAGCGGGCAAGTTCCTGAAGCAGCCGTGGCGCTGGCCCGAGCTGTGGCACATGAACCGCGAGCAGATCCGCAATCCCAACCTCATCTACCCCGGGGACGTGGTCAAGCTCGGCACCCGCGGCGGCGAACCCGAACTCTCGCTCGAGCGTCACACGGTGAGACTCTCGCCGCAGGTCAGGGTTGCACCGCTCGCGGCGGAGGCGATCCCGGCGATCCCGCCCGGAGACATCGAACCCTTCCTGACGCGGCCGCTCGTGACGGACAACGCGAGTGCGATGGCCGACGCGGCCGAGATCGTCGCCGGACGCGACGACCGAGTCGTGCGCGGGCAGGGCGACACCGTCTACGCGGTCGGGATCGACCCGAAAGCGGGCGACCTCTGGTACATCTACCGGCCGAGCGAACGGCTCGTCGGCGAGCACGGCGAGACGCTCGGATTCGAAAATCGCTTCCTCGGGACGGCGCGCCTCGAGCACACCGCCGACGTCTCGACGCTCCGCATCGAGTCGGCGAACGAGGAGATCGTGATCGGCGATCGGCTGCTCCCGGCAACGCGCGAGCCGATCCGCAACTACGTGCCGCATGCACCCGACCGGATGATCAGCGGACGCGTCCTCAAGCTCGCGCGCGACGGCGCCGAGACCGGTCGCGGCTACGTGGTGACGCTCGACCGGGGAACGAAGGATGGTCTCGACGTCGGCAGCGTACTCGCGATCTATCGGGCGCTGAAGCCGATCCGCGATCCGCGGCCCGGTCACCGCTACGGCCCTGAGGCCATGCTGCCCGATTTCGACAACACGACGTTCTACGCAGCGCCCAAGTACCTGAAGCTTCCGGACGAGCGCACCGGGGTGCTGATGGTGTTCCGGGTGTTCGATCGCGTGTCGTACGCGCTCGTGATGAACTCGAGCGGGCCGGTGCGCGTCGGGGACGAGGTCCGCACGCCCTAGGAAGACCGCGCCGGCGCGGTCCCGGCATGCCCGCCGATGCGCGCACGCTCGCGTGGGTGACGCTCGCGCGGAGCGCCCTTCCGCAGCGCGCGCTCGTCACGCTGCTGCGCGCGTTCGGATCGCCCGACGCGCTCCACTCGGCAACGCAGGCGCAACTCGACAAGGTCGTCGGCGCAGCGCTCGCCGGACGGATCGTGGCAGCGCGCCGCGCCGACGCGACGGACGTCGCCGGGATCGACTCGACCCTGCGCTGGCTCGACCAATCCGGACACCACCTGATCGCCTGGGACGACGCCGACTATCCGCGTGCGCTGCTCGAGTTGGCCGATGCGCCGGCGGTGCTGTTTCACCTCGGCCGGCGCGACCTCCTCAACCGCCCCGCACTCGCGATCGTCGGCAGCCGCAACGCGACGCCGCAAGGCAAGCAGACCGCGCGCGAATTCGCGGCGGCATTGGGCAGCGCGGG
Source organism: Pseudomonadota bacterium (assembly GCA_018241785.1). Classification (GTDB taxonomy): domain Bacteria; phylum Pseudomonadota; class Gammaproteobacteria; order Burkholderiales; family Casimicrobiaceae; genus VBCG01. The sequence goes on from JAFEDF010000243.1 coordinate 14,087, forward strand.
CCTGACGATCGTGTCGGGCCTCGCGGCGGGCATCGACACCGCAGCGCACGAGGGGGCCCTGTCGAGCGAGGGCGGGACCATCGCCGTCGTCGCCACCGGGCCCGACCGCGTCTATCCCGCGAAGAACCGGAAACTGATGGCGGCGATCGCCGCGGATGGCGCGGTCGTCACCGAGTACCTTCCGGGAACACCCGCGCGCAAGGAGAACTTCCCGCGCCGCAACCGGCTGATCAGCGGGCTTGCTCGCGGCGTGCTCGTCGTCGAGGCGACGCTCTCGTCGGGATCGCTCATTACCGCGCGGCTCGCAGGCGAGCAGGGACGCGACGTGTTCGCGATCCCCGGATCGATCCATTCGCCGTTCTCCAAGGGTTGCCACAAGCTGATCCGCGACGGGGCGAAGCTGGTCGAGTCGGTCGAAGACGTCGTCGGCGAACTCGGGTGGTCGCGGGTGCCGGCCGCGACAGCGGTCACCGCACCGGCAGTCGCATCCGGTGCACCCGCGGCGACGAGCGAACCTGCCCGCGGAGCCGCCGACGACGCCGCGCGTGCCGTGCTGGAGGCGATCGGGCATGGCGTCGCGACCGTCGACCTGATCGTCGCGCGAACCGGGCTCGCCGCGGCGGTCGTCGTCGCGGAGCTCGTTCGCCACGAGCTCGCGCAGCGGGTGGCGGCGCTTCCGGGCGGAGGCTGGCAGCGCAGCTGACGCCATTCCCGGTTCGTGCCCCGGAATCGGAAGTGTTTACTCACTCTCCGATACACGCCCATCCGTGATCGCGGTGCAATCTCACGCGGGCAGATCGCGTCGAAGGACTGGTTGCCCGCCGCTCGCGACCTTATGTAGTATCGGCGGCCCCGATTGCGGCGCAGCACGCGAGCGCCGCGGGATTCGATACCTTGTCCAAGACGCTGATCATCGCCGAGAAGCCTTCCGTCGCCGCCGACATCGCGCGGGCGCTCGGCGGCTTCGCAAAGCATCCCGATCACTTCGAGAGTGATCGCTACGTCCTGTCGTCGGCTGTCGGGCACCTGCTCGAGATCGGGATGCCGGAGAGCGAGGAAGTGAAGCGCGGCAAGTGGACGTTCGGCCAGCTGCCGGCGATCCCGTCGCACTTCGAACTGAAGCCGATCGAGAAGAACGAGGCGAGGCTGAAGGCGCTCCTGAAGCTCATCCGCCGCAAGGATGTCGCTCACCTCGTCAACGCCTGCGACGCAGGCCGCGAAGGCGAACTCATCTTCCGCTACATCGTCCGCTACGCGAAGACCGACAAGCCGATCGAGAGGCTGTGGCTGCAGTCGATGACTCCGGCGTCGATCCGCGACGGCTTCGAGAAGCTTCGCGCCAACCGCGCGATGCTCCCGCTCGCCGATGCGGCGGTCTGCCGCTCCGAATCGGACTGGCTGGTCGGCATCAACGGAACGCGCGCGATGACCGCCTTCAACTCGAAGGCGGGAGGCTTCCAGCTCACCACGGTCGGACGCGTGCAGACGCCGACCCTCGCGATCCTCGTCGATCGCGAGGAGAAGATCCGCGCGTTCAGGTCACGTCCATACTGGGAGCTTGCGGCGACGTTCGGCGCCAGGGCCGGCGAGTACACCGGGCGCTGGTTCGACGAGACGTTCAGGAAGCGCGACGCGTCGCCTGCGGCGGCCGACGGCCAGTCCGACGACCCCGACAGGCGGCCCGAGCGGATCTGGGACGGAGCGCGGGCGCAGGCGATCGCCGATGCCTGCGTCGGCAGGCCCGGGATCGTCAGCGAGGAATCGAAGCCGTCGACGCAGATCGCGCCGCTCCTCTACGACCTCACGAGCCTGCAGCGCGAGGCGAACGGACGCTTCGGATTCTCGGCGCGCACGACCCTCTCGCTCGCGCAGGCGCTCTACGAGAAGCACAAGGCGCTCACCTATCCGCGCACCGACTCGCGCGCGCTGCCCGAGGATTACCTCGGCACCGTGAAGGCGACGCTCGCCGCGCTCGGCGAGACTCCCGCCTACGCGTCCTTCGCACGGCGGATCCTCGACAGCCAGTGGGTGCGCCCGAACCGCCGGATCTTCGACAACGCGAAGATCTCCGATCACTTCGCGATCATCCCGACGCTCGTGCAGCCGAAGCACCTCACCGAGGCCGAGGCGAAGCTCTACGATTTCGTCGTGAAGCGCTTCCTCGCCGCGTTCCATCCGGCCGCCGAATACCAGGTCACCACGAGGATCACGCGCGTCGGCGAGCACCCGTTCAAGTCCGAGGGCAAGGTGCTCGTGCAGCCGGGATGGCTCTCCGTCTACGGCAAGGAGGCGCAGGGCGACGAGGCGCTCCTCACGCCGGTCGCCGCGGGCGAGGTTGTGACGACCGAAAAGGTCGACGTCGGAGCACTCGCGACGCGGCCGCCGCCTCGCTACAACGAGGCGACGCTGCTGTCGGCGATGGAGGGCGCGGGCAAGACGATCGAGGACGAGGAGCTGCGCGAGGCGATGCGCGAGAAGGGGCTCGGGACGCCGGCGACTCGCGCGCAGATCATCGAGGGGCTGATCGCCGAGCGCTACATCCTGCGCGAGGGCCGCGAGCTGATCCCGACGCCGAAGGCGTTCTCGCTGATGACGCTTCTGCACGGGCTCGGGATACCGGAGCTCTTCTCGCCCGAACTCACGGCCGAGTGGGAATTCAAGCTCGCGCAGATGGAGCACGGCGAGCTCGCGCGACAGGATTTCATGGATGAGATCGTCGCGATGACGCGGCGCATCGTCGCGCAGGCGAAGAACTACGAGAGCGACACGATCCCGGGCGACTTCGCGACGCTCACCGCGCGCTGCCCGAAGTGCGGCGGCGAAGTGCACGAGAAGTACCGCAAGTTCCAGTGCGTCGCCTGCGACTTCGGCTTCTGGAAGATCATGGGTGGCCGCCAGCTCTCGCCGGCCGAAGCCGAGATCCTGCTCACCGCACGCGAAGTCGGGCCGCTCGACGGCTTCCGAAGCCGCCTCGGCAAACCGTTCTCCGCCAAGCTGAAGCTCACCGATGCCAATGAGGTCGAATTCGATTTCGGCCCGCGCGCCGATGACGATGCGGCGAGCCCGCCCGATTTCTCGGGCCAGGAGCCGCTCGGAAAGTGTCCGAAATGCGGCAACCGCGTGTTCGAGACGCCAAACGCCTACGTCTGCGAGCGCGCGGTGGGCCCCGAGCGGAGCTGCGACTTCCGTTCGGGCCGCACGATCCTGCAGCGCGTCGTCGAGCGCGCCCAGATGACGAAGCTCCTCGAGACCGGCAAGAGCGACCTGCTGCAGTTCGTGTCGGCGCGCACGCGCCGGCCGTTCTCGGCCTTCCTCGTGCGCGGCGCCGACGGCAAGATCGGATTCGAATTCGCGCCGCGCGAAGGAGGGCGCTCCCCGCGCGGAGCTGCGCGTGCGGCGCTGCGGGTGCTCGGCCGCCATCCGCGCGACGGCCAGCCGGTCGAACTCCACGCCGGGCGCTACGGCCCCTACGTCAAGCACGGGACGCTCAACGCGACGCTGACCGACAAGTCGCAGGTCGATTCGCTGACGCTCGATCAGGCGGTCGAGCTGCTCGATGCGCGCGCCGTACGCGACGGAGGCTCTCGCACGCTGAAGCCGCGCAGCAGGGCGCCGCGAGGAGCCGCCGCGACAGCCAAACGTACATCGGCCGGGCGAGGCGCGCGGCCGCGGGCGGACGAGCCGGCGACGACGGCGGCACGCTCCGCAGCATCGACGCGCACAGCGAAGGGGAAAGCACGAAAGGCGGCGCCGAAGGCGGCTGCGAAGACCGCTCCGAAAGCGACCGCGAAGGCCGCCGGCACTTCGGTGAAGCCGGCACCTGCCGGCGCCGCGCGGAAGAGCGCTGCGGCAGCGAAGCGCAAGCGTGCCGGCGTGGGGGCCGGAAGCGCCGGATCGTCGAAGCGCAGGTCCGCGCGCGGCTGAGTCCCGGCGCCCGTGCAACGCTTCCTGATCGCACTCGGCGCCGTCATCGTTCTCGTCGGAATCGCTTGGCCGTGGCTCGTACGCATCGGCCTCGGCCGCCTTCCCGGCGACATCAACATCGAGCGCGCCGGATGGTCGTTCCACTTTCCGCTGATGACGAGCATCGTGATCTCGCTCGTCCTGACGCTCGTGCTCTGGCTGCTTAAGAAATAGTTCAGCCGCCGACGTCGAAGCGAATGCCCTGCGCGAGCGGGAGCTCGCGGCTCCAGTTGATCGTGTTGGTCTGGCGCCGCATGTAGGCGCGCCACGCGTCCGAGCCCGATTCGCGGCCTCCACCGGTCTCCTTCTCGCCGCCGAACGCGCCGCCGATCTCGGCGCCCGAGGTCCCGATGTTGACGTTGGCGATCCCGCAGTCGCTCCCCGCCGCCGAGAGGAACGCTTCGGCCGTGCGCACGCTCTGCGTGAAGATCGAAGACGACAGGCCCTGGCGCACGCCATTGTTCATCGCGATCGCCTCGTCGATCGTATCGAAAGGCATCACGTAGAGGATCGGCGCGAAGGTCTCGCGCTGCACGAGTGCGGACGCGTTGTCGATCTTCGTGACGATCGTCGGCTGGACGAAGTTGCCGTCACCCGCGATCGCCCCGCCGCCGCAGACCACTTCGGCGCCGGCTGCGCGCGCTTCGGCGATCGCGCGCTCGAAGCCGGCGACCGCCGCGGAGTCGATCAACGGACCCATCAGCGTCTTCGGGTCGAGGGGGTCGCCGATCGGCACCTGGCCGTAGGCGCGGCGAAGGCGGGTGACGAGCTCGTCGATCCGCGAGCGGTGCACGACCAGCCTGCGCGTCGTCGTGCAGCGCTGGCCCGCCGTACCCACGGCGCCGAACAGCACCGACGGCACGACGAGGTCGAGGTCGGCGTCTTCGGCGACGATGATCGCGTTGTTGCCGCCGCATTCGAGCAGCACCTTGCCGAAGCGCGCAGCGACTGCCTGCGCGACGCGCGCGCCGGCGGCCGACGAGCCGGTGAACGAGACGAGCGCGACGCGGGAGTCGGCCGCAAGCTTCACGCCCGGTTCGTTCCCGCCCGGAACGAGGTCGAACACCTGCGGCAGCCCGAGCTCCTGCACGAGGCGGTCGGCGAGCGCCGAGACGGCGAGCGCGCACAGCGGCGTCTTCGGCGACGGCTTCCAGACGGTTGCGTTGCCGCAGACGCACGAGAGCATCGCGTTCCACGCCCACACCGCCACCGGGAAGTTGAATGCGGTCACGACGGCGACGACGCCGAGCGGCTGCCACTGCTCGAGCATCCGGTGCGCCGGACGCTCGGAGGGCATCGTCCTGCCGTAGAGCATGCGCGCCTGGCCGACGGCGAAATCGGCGATGTCGATCATCTCCTGGACTTCGCCGTCGCCCTCGGCCTTGATCTTGCCGTTCTCGAGCGCGACGAGCGTGCCGAGTGCATCCTTGTGCTCGCGCAGAAGTTCGGCGAAGCGCCGCACCGCCTCGCCGCGGCGCGGCGCGGGAACGTCGCGCCATGCGCGCGCGGCGACCGTCGCCGCGTCGAGGATCGCGTCGACGTCGGCAGTACTCGCCGTCGCGACGCTTCCGAGCGCGCGGCCGTTCGCCGGGTTGACCGATTCGATGCGCGGACCCGCGAGCGTGCTCGCCGCGGGTCTGCGGACGAGGCCGTCTGCGTCGGCGGCGAGTCCGACCTTCGCGAGGGTCGGCGCGATGCGGGGATCGGGAATCATGGCGTCATTGTACGAAACGGCACGGCGGATTCCGAGCGCGGTGAGCCGCTCCCGGTCGCCGCGAAGCGCCGAGCCTGAGCGATCGGCCGCGCTGGGGAAGCGGTGGGGATGCTCCGGCGCGGCCGATCGCTGAAACAGGGTCAGTTCCCGTTTCGCAGAGCTTCCCTGGCTGCAAGCGGGCGCGAGCGACAGCGACGGACCCAATGCGCGCGGGTCACTGGCACGCCGTGCCGGGTGCGACGAATACCTCGCGCGTGAACGTCTTCGACTGCGTCACCGTCGCCGGACCGATGCCGTTCACCGTGTAGGCGAAGGTGCCGTTCGCACCGTCGGTGAAGGTGAACGTCGCCGAGCCCACGACACTTCGCGTCACGAGGCTCGGGTTGAACGGCACCGCCGAGAACGCCGGCCCCGCGGTGCGCAGCAGTTGCCCGCTCCACACCGCAGGCGCTCCCTGCGGCGTCGTCGCACTGCCGCTCGGCGTCGCCGTCACCGACAGCCACAGCGGCGTGCCGTCGACGTCGTAGGTGAACCAGGTCGCGAATATCGTGCGCCCCTGTTCGGTGAGGTTGATGCCCCATCCCGACTGTGAGTTCGCGGGCGACGCCCACCACAGATCCTGGAAGTTGGTCGCCTGCGCGAGGTTCGCGAGCCCGCCGAACGTGCACACGGGCAGCGGTCCAAACACCTCGCGGGTGATCGGCTTGGTCTGCGTCACCCCGTTCACCGTGTAATTGAAGCTGCCGTCGTTGGCGTCGGTGAAAGTGAGGGTGCCGTTGCCCACCACCGTGCGCGTCACAAGGCTCGGATTGAACGGTACCGCGGAGAATGGCGGGCCGTTGGTTTCCACCATCTGCCCGCTGAACACCCCCGGGGTCCCTTCGACCGCGGTCATCGAGAGCCACAGCGCCTTGCCGGTGGCGTCGTAGGTGAACCAGGTGGCGAAGATCGTGTTGCCCTGGTGCGCGACGTTGAGTCCCCACCCCGACTCGGACTCGGCAGGTGACGCCCACCACAGGCCCTGGTAGTTCGCCTGCGGCGGCGGCGGACCACCGCCGGCGAGCGCTTTGGCCGCCAGCACCGCGGTGTACGCATCGACGACCCCGGCGCCACATCTGGCGGTCGTGCAGTCGGATCCCGCGACGAAAGGCGAAGCCGTCGACGCAAGGATCGACTCGATCTGATCGAGCGTGAGCGCGGGGTTCACCGCGAGCATCAGCGCGATCGTTCCCGACACCATCGGCGCCGAGAAGCTCGTGCCGCCTTCGTACTTGACGGTGTCCGTCGTCGGGCCTTCGCTGCCGAGGTTCGAGAGCACGACGACCACCTGGTCGGTGAACGACGGGTCGGAACTGCCTCCCGGAGCCGAAACCAGCACTCCCGAGCCGTAATTGCTGTACGCCGCGAGATTACCTGTCGTCGTCGACGACGCGACGGCGATCACGCCCGGGCAGTTCGCCGGTGACGATTTCGAGACATCCTCCGAACTGTTGCCGGCTGCCACGACGATCGCGCGCGTGACCCCGTGCTGGTACGCCGCGGCGATCGCGGGCGGATAGATCGACGCACAGGGACTGTCGCCGCCGAGGCTCAGGTTCAGGATCTGCGCAGGATGCGGATTGTCCGGAACCCCGGGCACCGGAAGCCCTGCGGCCCACAGGATCCCGTCGACGATGTCGGAATCGTATCCGCCGCAGCGGCCGAGCACCCGCACCGGCAGGATCTTCGCGTTCCAGTCGATGCCGGCCGTGAACGCGACGTTGTTGACGTCGGCCGCGATCACGCCGGAAACCGACGTGCCGTGCCACGAGCTCCATCTCGCGTCGCATCCGGCGAATTGCCCCGTCGCCACATCGGCGGGGGTCAGCCAGTCGCCCGGGTCGGTCGCGTCGGGACCGCGTCCGTAGCTGTTGTTGGCGACCGCCGGGTCCGAGATCATGTCGTAGCCGGGAAGGAAGCGTCCCGCGAGGTCGACGTGCGGCCGGTAGCCGGTGTCGATGACCGCGACCGTCACGTCGGCCGATCCGTGCGTCACCGTCCACGCGTCGAACGCGTTGATCCCGGTCGGACCGTTGAAGAGATAGAACTGCGAGCCGACGTACTGGTCGTTGGTCGGGTACGCCTGCAGCGGGTACCGCCGATGGTCGACCGCGGCGAACTCGACGCCCGGGTTCGCGGCGAGCCTCGCCGCCACCGCCTCGGCCCCGGCGCCGGGCTCGATCCCCTGGGCGATCACGACCTCGGCGCCGAGCCCCATGTCGCGAAGCTTCTGCAGCGGCGTCCTCGTTGCGGCCGCGAGCTTCGCAACGCGCGCGCCCTCCGGCCGTACCGCTTGTGTGACCGCACCGGAATCCCTGAACTTGACGATGAAGCGCGCCTGCTGGGCGCCCGCAGGGGCGATCGCCAGCGAAGCGGCGATCGCCGTTCCAAAAAGCACCCATGCGAACCCGTGGCGTTTCATGCGAGCCCTCCCTCCGCCGCTCCTGCGTCCGCTGCGCGGCGGTCAGTGCACGGCCGCGCCTTCCGGCTTGCCGCTCGTCGAGATGCCGCCGAGGTATTTGGCGAGGAAGCGCTCGACGCGGCCGTAGAAATCGAAGGCATCCTTGTCCTTCGTGAAGCCGTGGCCCTCGTTCGCGTACACGACCCACTCGTAGGGCTTGTGATACTTGTCGAGCGCGT
>JAFEDF010000244.1 GCA_018241785.1 Pseudomonadota bacterium
CTCCTTGTCGGCCTCCCGCCGCGATTCGCCCTGGTCGCATCCCCGGCTACGCCCGGGCCCCTGCTACCGGGCTCACGCGGCAGGCCTCCACGGCCGCTCGCCTCAACCCCTGACCTCTCCTTGTCGGCCTCCCGCCGCGATTCGCCTCGCTCGCATCCCCGGCTACGCCGGGGCCCCTGCTCCCGGGCTCACGCGGCAGGCCTCCGCGGCCGCTCGCCTCGACCCCTGACCTGTCCTTGTCGGCCTCCCGCCGCGATTCGCCTCGCTCGCATCCCCGGCTACGCCGGGGCCCCTGCTCCCGGGCTCACGCGGCCGCCTCCTTGCGGGCGGACGGGGTGGTCAACGTGATGGCGCCCTGTGCGTGCGCGCGGTCGACCGCGGCGACCACCGCCTTGAGCGTAGCGGTCACGATGTTCGGGTCGATGCCAACCCCGTACACGCTGCGCTCACCGGCGCGAAGCTGCACGTACGACACCGCGGTGGCGTCTTCGCCGCTGCCGGTCGCGTGCTCGTGGTAGGCGAGCACGTGCACGTCGATGCCGAGCCCGCCGCGCAGAGCCTGCACGAACGCGTCGACCGGACCGTTGCCGCTGCCGCTGATGCGCACCTCAGCGCCGTCGACCTCGAGGCGCGCGGTCAGCTGCTCCGACGCCGATTGAACGCCGGGGCGCGCCACCGCGTGGCCGGCGCGATGATCGATGTAGGCGAGCGGCGAGATGCGCGCGACGTATTCGCGCGTGAACGCCGCGTGGAGATCGGCCGGCGACTGCTCCTTGCCGCTCGCGTCCATGATCGCCTGGACGACCTGGCTGAACTCGATCTGCAGGAGTCGCGGCAACGCGAGCCCATAGTCGCGTTCGAGCAGGTATGCGATGCCGCCCTTGCCCGACTGGCTGTTGACGCGGATCACCGCCTCGTAGGTGCGGCCGACGTCGGCCGGATCGATCGGCAGGTACGGCACGTCCCAGACGGCGGAGCCGCCGTCGAGGAGGCGCGCACGCTCGGCAAGCCCCTTCTTGATCGCATCCTGGTGTGAGCCTGAGAACGCTGTGAAGACGAGCTCGCCGCCGTAGGGGTGGCGCGGATGGATCGGAAGCTGGTCGCAATGCTCGACGGTGCGGATGATCTCGTTGATGTCCGAGAAGTCGATGCCGGGATCGACTCCCTGCGTGAACAGGTTGAGCCCCAGCGTGACGAGGCACACGTTGCCGGTGCGCTCGCCGTTGCCGAACAGGCAACCCTCGACGCGCTCGGCGCCCGCCATCACGGCGAGTTCGGCGGCGGCCACTGCACAGCCGCGGTCATTGTGCGGATGGATCGACAGCACGATCGAATCGCGCCGGGCGAGGCGCCGGCTCATCCATTCGATCTGGTCGGCGTACACGTTCGGCGTCGCCATCTCGACGGTCGACGGCAGGTTGATGATCACCTTGCGCTCGGGCGTCGGCCGCCAGACGTCGTTGACGGCGTCGCAGATGTCGACGGCGAAGTCGAGCTCGGTCCCGGTGAAGCTTTCGGGCGAATACTGGAACGTCCAGTCGGTCTCGGGGTTCTGCTTCGCGCATTCGGCGATCAGCTTCGCTCCGTCGACCGCGATCGCGGTGATGCCGGGCCGGTCGAGGTTGAACACGACGCGCCGCTGCGTCGTCGAAGTCGAGTTGTAGAGGTGCATGATCGCGCGCTTCACGCCTGCGAGCGCCTCGAACGAGCGCCGGATCAGCGCCTCGCGCGACTGCGTCAGCACCTGCACCGTCACGTCGTCCGGAATCCGCTTCTCGTCGATCAGCTTGCGGATGAAGTCGTAATCGGTCTGCGAGGCAGCCGGGAAGCCGACTTCGATCTCCTTGTAGCCCATCTTCACGAGGAGGTCGAACATGCGCAGCTTGCGCTCCGAATCCATCGGCTCGATCAGCGCCTGGTTGCCGTCGCGCAGATCCACGCTGCACCAGACGGGGGCGCGCGTGATCGTGCACGACGGCCACCTGCGGTCGGGAAGGTCGATCGACGGGAAGGGACGGTACTTCTGCGACGGCTGGGAATACATGGCGGATCCTGTGCTGGGGAAACGGACTCGGCCGCCCGGTCACGGGCGGTGCGCGGTGCTGCTCGAAGCGAGGGGTGGGGGTTTTATCTGCGCGCGGGGCGCAGCAGGAGCAGCAGGCCGGCAGGCAGGAGACCGGACGCGAGGGTCCGGGTGCGAAGGGCCGGCGAGACGATGCGACTGCTCATGATCGGGAAAGCCTAGCGGAAACCGCACTTGCGCGCAAGCGCCTGCCGCACGGGCGGCGGCCCGCAGGGCGGTCAGGGCTCGTCCGATGCGCGCGCGCGCCGCCCCTGCCACCAGCGCCACCCGGAAACCACGTACCCCGAGACGGCGTAGGCGACGAAGCCGAGAAACAGCACGAGCGGCGGCTGCCAGACGAGGAGCGCGATCAGGAGCACGATGACGAGCAGCGCCATGAACGGCACGCTCTTCTTCAGGTTGATCGACTTGAAACTGTAGTAGCGCAGGTTGCTCACCATCGTGAGCCCCGCGAACAGGGTGACCGCGCACGCCGTCCAGCGCAGTGCGTCGGGGTCGTAGCCGAGGTCGTCGACGACCCAGACGAGGCCGGCGACGAGTGCGGCCGCGGACGGGCTCGGCAGCCCCTGGAACCAGCGCTTGTCAGCGACTTCGAGCAGCGTGTTGAAGCGCGCGAGGCGCAGCGCCGCCCCGGCGACGTAGACGAACGCGGCGACCCAGCCGAGCTTGCCGAGGTCGCGCAGCACCCATTCATACATGACGAGCGCCGGCGCCGCGCCGAAGCTCACCATGTCGGCGAGGCTGTCGAACTCGGCGCCGAACGCGCTCTGCGTGCGCGTGAGCCTCGCCACGCGCCCGTCGAGCCCGTCGAGCACCATCGCGACGAAGATCGCCACCGCTGCGTGGTCGAAGTTGACGTTCATCGCCTGCACGATCGCGTAGAAGCCGGCGAAGAGCGCCGCCGCGGTGAACAGGTTCGGCAGGAGGAAGATTCCGCGGCGGCGCACGCGGTTCTTCATGAGCACGCGCTCGTGCCGGTATTCGTCGTGGATGGTCGCCATCGGCGATGCCGTGCCGGCCGTCAGCCCGCGAGCGACGCGACGACCGATTCCGTCGCGTACACCTTGTCGCCGACGCGCGCACGGGGAACCGCCGTCGGCGGCAGGTAGAGATCGACGCGCGAGCCGAAGCGGATGAATCCGTAGCGCTGTCCGCGGGCGACCCGGTCGCCTGGCTTCACGTAGCAGAGGATCCGGCGCGCGACGAGCCCGGCGATCTGCACGCAGGTGACCGTCGCGCCGGAGGGCGTGACGAGCTCGAGCGCGTTGCGCTCGTTCTCGAGCGAGGCCTTGTCGAGTGCGGCATTGACGAAGCTGCCGCGGTGGTACCAGGCGTTACGCACCTCGGCATCGACCGGACTGCGGTTCGAATGGACGTTGAAGACGTTCATGAACACGCTGATCCTGAGGGCGTCGCGGTCGAGGAAAGGATCGCGCGCGGGTCCGACGCTGACGATGCGTCCGTCGGCCGGGGCGAGCACCGCATCGGGCGCAGCCGGCGCCTTCCTGGGCGGATCGCGGAAGAACTGCAGGACGAACGCGAAGGCAAGCCACGCGACGACGGCGAGGATCCACCACCCGGCGAGCGAGAGCGCCAGCGCGACGACGAAGGCGGCGGCGAGGAACGGCCATCCCTCCCGCGCGATCAGCGGATGCCGCGTCACTTCGAAGCCGCCGAGACCGCGGCGTCGATGCGCTTCTCCTGGTCGGCCGCGTCCTTGCGGACCTCGTCCTGCAGCGCGCGCGCACGCGCGAGCGCGTTTTTCGGCGTCACGTTGGCCGCCGCCTCGACGTCGGGTGCGCCGGGGACGCTGACGTGCTTCGCTGCGGATGCCGGGTTGCCGGCGAGGCCGTATTCCCTGAGGATCGTCCGTGCAAGCAGCGCGACGATCACGAGCGCCAGCACCAGTCCGATCAATCCGAGCCAGCCGCGCTGGCGCGTTGCCATGCCCACCGGTCTTCCCCGCAGCGTGTGTGAACGGCGGCTAGTATACCGGCGGCGGTCTCACCCCGCGCCCGGGGGCTCCGGCCTCAGTTGCGCGTCTGGTCGACCAGCCGATTGCGCCCGATCCACGGCATCATCGAGCGCAGCTTCTCGCCGACCTGCTCGATCGGGTGCTCGGCGGTGAGCCGGCGGCGCGACTTCAGCGTCGGTGCGCCCGCGCGATTCTCGAGGATGAAGTCCTTCGCGTATTCGCCGGTCTGGATGCGCGTCAGCGCCTCGCGCATCGCTCGCCGGGTTGCCTCGGTGACGATCTTCGGGCCGGTGACGTACTCGCCGTATTCGGCGTTGTTCGAGATCGAGTAATTCATGTTGCCGATGCCGCCCTCGTAGATGAGGTCGACGATCAGCTTCACCTCGTGCAGGCACTCGAAGTACGCCATCTCCGGAGCGTACCCGGCCTCGACCAGCGTTTCGTACCCGGCCTTGATCAGCTCGACCAGGCCGCCGCAGAGCACCGTCTGCTCGCCGAAGAGGTCGGTTTCGGTCTCCTCGCGGAAGTTGGTCTCGATCACTCCGGCGCGCGCGCCGCCGATCGCCGCCGCGTAGGAGAGCGCGAGGTCGCGCGCCTTGCCCGAGACGTCGCGGTGCACGGCGACCAGCATCGGCACGCCGCCTCCGGCGGCATACGTCGAGCGCACCGTGTGGCCCGGCGCCTTCGGCGCGACCATGATGACGTCGAGATCGGCGCGCGGCACCACCTGCCCGTAGTGGATGTTGAAGCCGTGGGCGAAAGCGAGTGCTGCGCCCTTGCGGATGTTGGGCTCGACGTCGGCCGCGTAGACGGCGGCGATCCCCTCGTCGGGCATCAGCATCATGACGACGTCGGCGCCCTTGACGGCGTCGCCGACCTCGGCGACCTTGAGCCCGGCCTTCTTCGCCTTGTCCCACGACGCGCCGCCCCTGCGCAGCCCGACGGTGACCTTGACGCCGGAGTCGGCGAGGTTCTGCGCATGAGCGTGCCCCTGCGAGCCGTAGCCGACGATCGTGACCTTGCGCCCCTTGATGAGCGACAGGTCGGTGTCCTTTTCGTAATAGACCTTCATCGTTGTTCCCTTCGATAGTCCCTCGATTGCCGCTTCGCGCCCTGCGATCCCCCGTCCCCGCTCCTAGATCCTCAGAATCCGCTCCCCTCGCCCGATCCCCGACGCGCCGGTGCGCACGGTCTCGAGGATCACGCCGGGCTCGATCGCCTGCAGGAAGGCGTCGAGCTTCGCTCCGGTGCCGGTGAGCTCGATCGTGTAGCTCTTGTCGGTGACGTCGAGAATGCGCCCGCGGAAGATGTCGGTAAGGCGCTTCATCTCGTCGCGGTCCTTGCCCGCCGCGCGCACCTTGACCAGCATCAGCTCGCGCTCGATGTGATCGCCGTCGGTGAGGTCGACGACCTTGACGACCTCGACCAGCTTGTTCAGCTGCTTCGTGATCTGCTCGATGACGTCGTCCGAGCCGCTCGTCACGATGGTCATCCGCGACATTGTGGGATCCTCGGTCGGCGCAACCGTCAGCGACTCGATGTTGTAGCCGCGCGCCGAGAAGAGACCCGAGATGCGCGACAGCGCGCCGGCTTCGTTCTCGACCAGAATCGACAGGATGTGTCTCATGGGTGTCGCGCCGCGCGAGCCGGCCCGCGCAGCGGCTTCGCACGCGCGCTCATAGCTCCTCGGCGAGGATCATTTCCGTGAGCCCCTTGCCGCCGGGGACCATCGGGAACACGTTCTCGGTCTGGTCGGTGATGAAGTCGAGGAACACGAGGCGCTCCTTCTGCGCGAACGCCTCGCGCAGCGCCCCCTCGACGTCGCCGGGGCGCTCGACCTTGAGGCCGACGTGCCCGTACGCCTCGGCGAGCTTCACGAAGTCGGGCAGCGCATCCATGTACGACTCGGCGTAGCGATTGCCGTAGAAGAATTCCTGCCATTGCCGCACCATGCCCATGTAGCGGTTGTTCAAGTTCACGATCTTGATCGGCAGGTGGTACTGCTTGCAGGTCGACAGCTCCTGGATGCACATCTGGATCGATGCCTCGCCGGTCACGCACGCGACCGTCGCCCCGGGGTTGACGAGCTGCACGCCCATCGCCGCAGGCAGCCCGAAGCCCATCGTGCCGAGCCCGCCCGAATTGATCCACCGCCGCGGCTTGTCGAAGCGGTAGTACTGCGCGACCCACATCTGGTGCTGGCCCACGTCCGAGGTGACGAAGGCGTCGCCGCCGGTAATCTCGTAGAGCTTCTCGACCACGTGCTGCGGCTTGATCACCGTCTTGCTGTGATCGTAGCGCAGGCAATCCTTCGCCTGCCAGGCCTTGATCTCGGTCCACCACGCCTTGACCTCCGCGGCACCGGCGCGCGGCGGCGACGACTCGACGAGCTTCACCATCTCGTCGAGGACGTCGCGGACGTAGCCGACGATCGGCACGTCGACCTTGACGCGCTTGCTGATCGACGACGGGTCGATGTCGATGTGGATGATCTTGCGGTCCGCGCGGTAGAAGTGCGCGGGGTTGCCGATCACGCGGTCGTCGAAGCGCGCGCCGACGGCAAGCAGCACGTCGCAGTGCTGCATCGCCATGTTGGATTCGTAGGTGCCGTGCATGCCGAGCATGCCGGTGAACTGCGGATCGGTGCCCGGGAAGCCGCCGAGGCCCATCAGCGTGCTGGTGCACGGGTAGCCGAGGAGGCGCACGAGCCGGGTCAGCGACTCGGCAGCGTCGTTCAGCACGACGCCGCCGCCGGTATAGATCATCGGGCGCTTCGCCTCGAGCAGGAGCTGCACCGCCTTCTTGATCTGCCCGGCGTGGCCGCGGGTGACCGGGTTGTAGGAGCGCATCGTGACCGCTTTCGGATAGCTCCATTCGGCCGTTGCCTGCGAGACATCCTTCGGAATGTCGACCAGCACCGGCCCCGGCCTGCCGGTCGTCGCAAGGTAGAACGCCTTCTTGACGGTCAGCGCCAGATTGGCGACGTCCTTGACGAGAAAGTTGTGCTTGACGCAGGGCCGTGTGATGCCGACCGTGTCGCATTCCTGGAACGCGTCCTGGCCGATCGCGCTGGTCGGCACCTGGCCGGTGACGATCACCATCGGCACCGAGTCCATGTACGCCGTCGCAATGCCGGTGACCGCGTTGGTGACGCCGGGTCCGGAGGTCACCATCGCGACGCCGATCTTCTGCGACGAGCGCGAATAGCCGTCGGCTGCGTGGACCGCGCCCTGCTCGTGGCGCACGAGCACGTGCTTGATCCGTGTCTGCTTGAACAGCTCGTCGTAGAGATTGAGAACCGCGCCGCCCGGATAGCCGAAGACGTACTCGACGCCCTCTTCCTGCAGGCAACGGATCAGGATTTCCGCACCGGTCAATGCCATGCTTGCCGCCTCGTGCCGACCATCGATCGCCTCATCCGCGGGGATGACGGCGCAACCTTTGCGCGCCCGCTTGAGAGCGCTCGCCCACCCAGGCTCGATCGGATAGAAAGGCGCGTCTGGGGCATGCCGGCCGGGCCCCGGGGAGGCTCGTCGGCGCTTGTGGCGCCTTCGAGGGAGCGACTGCGGCCGTTGCTGCACTACAGCATCCGGTTCTCGCGAACCGGATCAGCACAGTACCGGCAAATCCGCCCGCAGGTCAAGCCACTTTTGTTCGTTGCAGCAAGCGAAGGGGTCCGGGTGCCGGCCGGTCCGCGGCATCACCCCGGCATATAATCCGCCGCGGATACAAACGGACACAGAACCTGGCTTCACAAGCGGAACTATCGAGTTTTCTGGCCCAGGTCGAACGGCGGGCATTCAAGCAGGCGATGTTCGCCGTCCGCGACGAGGACACGGCCCTCGACGTGGTCCAGGACGCGATGCTGAAGCTGGCCGAGCACTATGCGGGCAAGCCGGTGGCCGAGTTGCCGATGCTGTTCCAGCGCATCCTGCAGAACGCCATCCGCGATCACTTCCGCCGCCTCAGGGTCCGGTCGATGTGGACGACGCTCCTGTCGGCGCTCGGCCAGAAGGACGAGCGCGACGAAGACTATGATCCTCTGGAAACTTTGCCGGCCCGTTCGGATTCGAACGCGACGGCCGATCCCGCCGAACTCGCCGGGCAGACCCAGGTGATTGCCGCCATCGAACAGGCGCTCACCCGGCTGCCGGCGCGTCAACGCGAGGCTTTCCTGTTACGTTACTGGGAAGAACTCGACGTCGCGGAGACCGCCGCGGCGATGGGCTGTTCGGAAGGAAGCGTCAAGACGCACTGTTCCCGGGCCGTCCATGCCTTGGCCGACATGCTGAAGGCGAGAGGTGTGACCCCATGACCGAGCGCGACGCCGACTTCGCCCGCAACCTGATCGCCCACCTCGACCGCGGCGCGGACGCGATCGGCCCCGGCACCGTTCACCGCCTCGCCGAGGCCCGCGCGGCTGCGCTCGCTGCGCTCGGCGCCGAGGCTGCCGGACAGGCGGCACGCGCTGGCCGGCCGGCGTTCGGACACCATCGCGGCTGGGTGGTCGCAACGCGGTGGGCGGCGGTCGCGCTGCTCGTGATCGGGACCGGTGTCGGCTGGCAGCAATGGCGGCGCGCGCAGGTCGTCGAGCAGGCGCACGAGTACGCGGACCTCGACACG
Organism: Pseudomonadota bacterium; assembly: GCA_018241785.1. GTDB lineage: Bacteria > Pseudomonadota > Gammaproteobacteria > Burkholderiales > Casimicrobiaceae > VBCG01. The sequence continues at coordinate 8,682 of JAFEDF010000244.1, forward strand.
CAAATTCTGTCGTCGGACCTGCCGATCGACGCCCTTCTGGACCGGGGATTCCAGAATTGGCTCAATACGTCGTACGAGCACTGATCGCCGCCATCGCGGCGCTCGCGCTGACCGCGTCCCCCGGTCTCGCGCAACCGAACTCCCGCTCGCCCGCGTGGAGCCAGCTCACGCCCTACCAGCGCGAGGTACTGGCCCCGCTCGAGCCTGACTGGCCGAAGATCGACGCCACGCGCAGGCAGAAGTGGCTCGCCCTCGCGCGCCGCTACAAGGAGATGAGCCCGGCCGACCAGCAGCGCATCCAGGCGCAAATGCGCGCCTGGGCGGAATTGACACCCGCGCAGCGCGACGCGGCGCGGGCGCGCTACAAGTCGCTCAAGGCCCTACCGCCCGAGAAGAAGAAGGAGATGCGGCAGAAGTGGAAGGAGTACCAGAGCCTGCCGCCCGATCAGCGGCGCGAGCTCGAGGGCAAGCGCCCGGCGCCCCAGTCCGGCGCGCCGGCTGCCCATCCGGCACCCGAGCCCGTCGCGCCAGCCCGTCCGGCGCCGCAGGGGTGAGTTCTTCGGCCGATGCGGGCCTCGCGCGCCGGCTCGCGGCCATCCCCTACGAGCTCCTGCTCCTCGCCGCGATGGCGTTCGTCGCGGGCTTCGTCATGCTGCCGTTCGTGTCGCCGCAGAGCGCGGTGCGGCACGACCTCGCCACCCCGCCGCTCTATGCGCGCACGCTGATGGCCTGCGTGCTGGCCGGAGGCGCGACGCTGTTCTACGCGTGGATCTGGAGCGGCGGGCGCCGCAGCCTGCCGCAGAAGGTCTGGCACCTTCGCCTGGTCGACCAGGAGGGCCGCGCGCCCGGCTGGAAGCAGGCGCTGCTGCGGGCGCTCCTCGCATGGATCGGCCCGGTGCTGGCGCTCGCGGCGTGGCCGCTGATGCATGCCGCCGGGCACGGTCGCTATGCGGCGCTCTTCGTCGTCTTCAACTACGCGTGGGCGCTCGTCGATCGCGACCGGCGATTCCTGCACGATCGGCTCGCCGGCACGCGCCTCGTCGCCGGCTGAGCCGCGTCAGCGGCTTGGCGCAGCCTCGGCGGCCGGACGCCGCGCGAGCGCGACTCCGACGGCGATCAGCGCCATCCCGGCGAATGCCGCGACACCCAGCACGTCGCCGAACATCCACCACGCCATCAGCGCCGTCACCGGGGGCACGAGGTAGAAGAGACCGGCGACGTCGGCCGCGGCGCCGTGCCGCAGCAGCCAGTAGAGGAGGCTGATCGCGCCCGCCGACAGCACGACCACCGACCACGCGAGGGCGAACGCGAACGAGGCTGTCCAGGCGACCGGCGCCGGCTGCGTCCAGAGGACGAGCGGCAGGTAGACGACGGCGCAGGCCGCGAACTGGATCACCGCGCCGGTGCGCAGGTCGACTGCCGACGCGTATTTCTTCTGGTAGAGCGTGCCGACGCTGATGCCCACGAGAGCGGCGACGATCGGCAGCAGCGAGAGGGGATCGGATCCCGGTGCGATCTTGTGCCGGACGACGAGCCACACGCCCGCGAGGCCGGCGGCAAGACCGAGCCACTGCCGCGCGGCCACGCGCTCGCCGAGCCACGCGCGGGCGAGGAACACCGTCAGCACCGGTTGCAGGCCGACCAGCATCGCCGAGGTCCCTGCGGACATGCCGTTGGCGATCGAGATGAACACGCCGCCCAGGTAGACGCCGTTGACGAGCCACGATGCGACGGCGACATGCGCGACGACTCTCCAGTTTGCGGGCCAGCGCGCGCGCGTGGCGAGCGCGACGACCGTCATCAGCGCGGCCACCAGCGTGAAGCGCAGCAGCAGGAAGCGCAGCGGCGGCGCATACGGCAGGCCATAGCGCGCCGCGATGAAGCCGGTGCTCCACAGGATCACGAACGCCATCGGCGCGAACCTGCGGGCCAGCGCGCCCGCGGCATCGGCGCGCGGGGTTGCGAACGGCGCCGGGACCGGCGTGCGAATCGTCAGGCCTTCCGCGCGCGGCGCCGGCTGCGGTAGCGACGGTCGCAGGCGACGATCTCGCTCTTCGCCTCCTGCGGACCGACCCATCCGGACAGGCGCACCCATTTGCCCGGCTCGAGGTCCTTGTAGTGCGCGAAGAAGTGCGCGATCTGCGCCAGCTGGATCTCGGGAAGGTCGCGCGGCGACTCGATTGCGCGATAGAGCGACGACAAGCGGTCGATCGGCACCGCGAGGACCTTGGCGTCTCCGCCCGCCTCGTCGTCCATCCGCAGCATGCCGATCGGACGGCAGCGCACGACGACGCCCGTGATGAGCGGCACCGGCGAGATCACCAGCACGTCGCAGGGATCGCCGTCCTCCGAGAGCGTTCGCGGGATGTAGCCGTAGTTGCACGGATAGCGCATCGACGTCGACATGAAGCGGTCGACGAAGACCGCGTCGGTGTCCTTGTCGACCTCGTACTTGATCGGCTCGCCGTGCATCGGGATCTCGATCACGACGTTGCAGTCGTTCGGCACGTCGGCGCCGGCGGGAACGCGGTCGAGGCTCATCGTGGCTCCGGGAACGAGCGCCCGCCGTGGCGGCGAACCTCGCGTGCGGGCATTATAGCGAGCGGGACGACCCGAATCCGTCAGGGGCGGTTCGCGCATCTCACCGTTGCCCGCCGGCGCGCCGGACGCCGCCGGGCCATGCTCACGTCGCCCGACTACGCCATGAACCGTGCGCTCCTGCCCATCATGATCCTCTTCTGCGTCGCCATCGCCGCCGGGCTCGCGTGGCTGACGCTGAACCGTCGCGACGCACCGCCGGCGGCGGCGCCGACCACGCGCAGCGCCGACCTTCCGCCTTTCCACCGCATCGCCATCGACGGAATCGCCAGCGTGGCCCTCGTGCAGGGTGACCGCGAGCACGTCGAGGTCGAGGTCCCGGCAGGCGCACGCGGGGTCACCGCACGCGTACGCAACGGCACCCTCGACGTTTCGGCGAGCGAGCGTTCACGGTCGTGGACGTGGATGTTCGGCACGCGCGAGCGCAACCGCGCCGTGCGGGTCGTCGTGACCTACCGGTCGATCGACCGGCTCGCTCTGTCCGGCGCGGTGAAGGTCGCCGCCGGCCCGATGCGCGCGGACGCACTCACGATCGACGCCTCGGGCGGCTCGTCGCTGCGCATCGAGGCCCTGACGGCGAAGCGCCTCGAGGTCTCGGGATCGGGCGCGCTCGACGCGAGGATCGCGGGCACCGTCGACGACGAGAACGTGTCGATCTCGGGCGCGGGCGCCTATCACGCCGAGAACCTGCGCGCGCAGCGCGCGAGGGTCGACGTGAGCGGAGTCGGCAGCGTCGTCGTGCGCGTCGAGCAGACGCTCGATGCGTCGATCTCCGGCGCCGGGAACATCGACTATTACGGCGATCCGGCGGTGAAGGAATCGGTGAGCGGCATCGGCCGCGTGCGCCGTCGCGAGCCGGACGCGACGGCGGGCGCATCCGCGCCGGTCAGCGCGCTTGCGGTCCGGGCGTGGTCCGCTGAGGAAGCTCTGCGAAACGGGAACGGACCCTGTGTGAGCGGTCAGCCGCGCCGGGAAGCGGCGGCGATGCTCCGGCGCGCGAGTTCGACCGCGAAGGCCGAGGGAGCGGGGTACCGTGACGGGCTCAGACACCGGCTGCGTTCCGCAACCGAACTCGCGCGTCACGGTACCCCGCTCCCTCGGCCTTCGCGGTCGGTGTAGAGCGCGCCGCGGCATCGCCGCCGCTTCCCGGCGCGGCTGACCGCTCACACAGGGTCCGTTCCCGTTTCGCAGAGCTTCCCTAACGGTCGTTCTTGAAGAATCGCCGCAGGCCGGTCCCGGGATCGATGTCCTCGTGCACGCCCGGCTCGATGCGCACGTCGTCGACGCGGCAGTCGGCCAGGAGGTCGACGAGCATCGCGGCGACGTCCGCGGCCGCCTCGAACGGGTAGAGCGAAACGCGCAGGCCCTCGGCTTCGCGCGGGTCGAACGGCGACGACAGCGACACGCGCAACTCGCCGCCTCCCGGGGCGTCCGCCGCGCGATGCGCGCTGATGATCGCCGAGGGTTCGCCGACGCGCGCTCGAAACTTGCGGATCGCGTTGCTCGCGTAGATCTGCGCCGCCACCTCGCGCTGTGCGACGCGCCCGCTGCGCAGGGCGGTGGCGAGCCTCTTCGGCGGCAGCGGCAGCGCGAGCAGCGTCACCGCCGGCGTCGCGAGATCCTGCTGTAGCGCGCGGGCGAGCGGCGTGCCCCACGTGCCGGCATCGACGCCCCCCAGCGGATCGACGCCCGGTGCCGTCAGGAGGGCGCCGGCGAGAAAGCGCAGGAATACTCGCTCGTCCGGTCCGTCGACGCGAAGATCGGCTCCCGCGATGTCGGGCTGCGACGCGGCGAGCAGCCCGGGGAGCCGCGCGAGCCCGATCGCCTCGGTAGTCGCGAGCGTACCCGCGAGGGTGAACGTCTCGCAGGCGCCGAACGCGCGATGCTCGCGCAGCAGCGCGGCGATCCGCTCGCGGTCGCGAAGGACCCCCGGCACGCTGGACGGCCCCGCCTCCGTAGCGGCGACGAATACCGTCGGCAGCGCGAACAGCGTCGTCGCGAGCGTCGCGGCGGCACCCGCTGCTGCGACGCGCGGGTCGGTGTCGGCCGCCTCCAGCGCACGCCACAGGTAGCGCGCGATGGCGAGCGACGGCGCGCCGTCGATCGCGCGCACGAGGGCGCAGCCGTCGCAGCTCGCGATCAGTGCGCGCAGCGCCCCGACCGCACGCCCACGCAGGCTCTCCTCTTGCGCCCAGGTCGGCGCCGCCACACCCTCGGCGGCGATCGCGTGGAGCTCGGCGACCGGGTCGGCGAGTTCGCCATCCGGCCGCGGCTCCGCGGTCGCCGCGTCGTACGGCGCCTCGCCGGCGGCGCTCGCACCGAACGACCGCGGGTCGGCGAGGCCGGTGACGGCTTCGCTCGTCGCCCTGTCCATGAGCCCATTGTGACATCCCGCAATGGAGCCGGACGGTAGAATCGCCGCTTCGCCAACCGCCCGTGGATCGCCTGTGCTCGCGTCGAAGTTCTACCTCCACACGCTGAAGGAAGCGCCGGCCGAGGCCGAGGTCGCGAGCCAGCGGCTGATGCTGCGCGCGGGGATGGTGAAGAAGGTCGCTGCGGGCATCTACTCGTGGCTGCCGCTCGGGCTCATCACGCTGCGCAAGGTCGAGCGGATCGTGCGCGACGAGATGAATCGGGCCGGGGCGCTCGAGACCTACCTCCCCCACGTCGTTCCCGCCGAACTGTGGCAGGAGACCGGGCGCTGGGACAAGTTCGGCCCCCAGCTCCTCAAGATCCGCGATCGCCAGCAGCGCGACTTCCTGTTCGGGCCGACGCACGAGGAGGTGGTGACCGACGTCGTGCGCCGGGACGTTTCGAGCTACCGGCAGCTCCCGCTCAACCTCTATCAGATCCAGGTCAAGTTCCGCGACGAGATACGGCCGCGCTTCGGCGTGATGCGCGGGCGCGAGTTCCTGATGAAGGACGCCTACTCGTTCGACACCGACCGTGACGCGCTGATGGCGTCGTATCGCACGATGTACGCCGCCTACGAGCGCATCTTCAGCCGCCTCGGCCTCAGGTTCCGCGCGGTCGAGGCCGACACCGGCGCGATCGGCGGCTTCGCGTCGCACGAGTTCCAGGTGCTCGCCGAATCGGGCGAGGACGCGATCGCGTGGAGCGACGGATCGGGCTTTGCGGCCAACGTCGAGCAGGCCGAGGCGCTCGCACCGGCGTCGCCGCGCGCGGCGCCCGCCGAAAGCATGGAGAAGGTCGCCACACCGGGGCGCTCGACCTGCGAGGAGGTCGCCGAGCTCCTGGGGCTGCCGCTCACGCGAACGGTCAAGTGCCTGCTCGTGTTCGTCGAGGAGCGCGTGCAGATGCTGCTCGTGCGCGGCGATCACATGGGCAACGAAGTGAAGATCGGCAAGCTCCCGGGCTTCGGGTCGTGGCGCTGGGCGACCGAAGCCGAGATCGTCGCCGCGACCGGCTGCCGTCCGGGCTACCTCGGCCCCGTCGGCATTCCTCGCGACATGCCGCTCGTCGCCGATCGCACCGTCGCCGCGATGAGCGATTTCGTCTGCGGGGCGAACGAAGCCGGCTACCACCTGCGCGGCGTCAACTTCGGGCGCGATTGCCGCGAGCCCGACGCCGTCGCAGACCTGCGCAACGTCGTCGCCGGCGATCCGTCGCCGGACGGCAAGGGGACGCTGGCGATCGTGCGCGGCATCGAGGTCGGCCACGTGTTCGCGCTGGGCGACGTGTACTCGAAAGCGATGAACGCGACCTATCTCGACGCGACCGGCGCAGCGCGCCACTTCCAGATGGGCTGCTATGGCATCGGCGTCACCCGCGTCGTCGCCGCCGCGATCGAGCAGAACCACGACGAGCGCGGCATCGCCTGGCCGGCGCCGATGGCGCCATTCGCGGTCGCCATCGCGCCGATCGGCTACGACCGCAGCGAAGCCGTCCGGCGGCAGGCCGATCTCCTGCACGGCGCGCTCGAGCAGGCCGGAATCGAGGTCCTCCTCGACGACCGCGGCGAGCGTCCTGGCGTGATGTTTGCTGATCTGGAGCTGATCGGCATACCGCTGCGCGTCACCGTCGGCGAGCGCGGCTTGAAGGAGGGAATCGTCGAATGCCAGGCGCGACGCGGAGGCGAAGCCGAGAAACTGCCCGCGGCCGATGCTGCCTTGCGGCTGATCGAACGCATCGGCCACCCATGAACCGGCCTCCGTCGCGGCGCGTGCTCGTCATGCTCGCCGTACCGATGATCGCCCTCGCGCTGGCACTCGCCGCACCGCGCGCCGCGCATGCCGGGGCGCAGGTCGAGGAACAGCTCTCGGCGGCGGTCGTCATGGGGCTGCAGCATTCGATCGCAGACAACCCGGTGCCCGCCGACTACGCGAAGCGGCCCGACGTGCGCGAATGGATCGATGCGGTCGCGCCGCGCCTCGCGAAGCAGATGCCCGACGCGGCGATGCGCGCGGAATTCCTCGCGACGGTCCACTACGAGGCGGCGCGCGCGGGACTCTCGCCGCGGCTCGTCCTCGGCGTCATCCACCACGAGAGCTACTTCCGCAAGTACGCGATCTCGTCGGCGGGCGCGCGCGGCTACATGCAGGTGATGCCGTTCTGGGTGAAGCAGATCGGCTCGCCGGACCAGGATCTGTTCCAGCTGCGCACCAACCTGCGCTACGGCTGCACGATCCTGCGCTATTACCTCGATGCCGAGAAAGGCAATCTCTATCGCGCGCTCGGCCGCTACAACGGCAGCCTCGGTCAGCCCGATTATCCGTATGCGGTGATCGCCGCCGAGCGCCTCTACACGGTCGGACCCGAAGCGCACGCGGAGGCGGCCGTGCGGCTGCAGCCCCGCGTCGCAACCTCGCCGGCGCCTGCGCCGGGCGCGGCCGGCCTCGACTGAGCTGCCGTGTCCTATCGGGGGCGATTCGCCCCGTCGCCGACGGGCCGGCTGCACTTCGGCTCGCTCGTCGCGGCGCTGGCGAGCTACGCCGATGCGCGCTCTGCGCAAGGCGAGTGGCTGCTGCGCATCGAGGACGTCGATCGTCCGCGCACCCGTGAGGGCGCGGCCGGCCTGATCCTGCGCGACCTCGAGCGGCTCGGCTTCGCCTGGGACGGCGACGTGCTGCACCAGTCGGCGCGCACCGACGCCTATCGCGCGGCGCTCGACGCGCTGCGCGGACGCGGGCTCGCCTATCGTTGCACGTGCACGCGCCGCGACCTCGCGTCGGCGCCGCGCAACGCTCTCGGTGAGACGATCTATCCGGGATACTGCCGCCCCGATCCGGCGCACGACGGGCCCGGCAGCGGCCGCGCCGCGTGGCGCGCAGCCGTCCCTGCGCAGGCGGTCACGGTCGTCGACCGCGGCTTCGGCTCACTCGTGCAGGACCTCGCGGCCGACGTCGGCGACTTCGTCATCCGCCGCAGCGACGGCTGGTTTGCCTACCAGCTCGCCGTCGTCGTCGACGACGCGGCGCAGGGTATCACCGACGTCGTGCGCGGCGCGGACCTGCTGCTTTCGACGCCGCGGCAGGTCTACCTCCAGCGCGCCCTCGGGCTGCCGACGCCGCGCTACTTCCACGTTCCGGTCGCCACCGACCGGCACGGCGTCAAGCTCTCGAAGCACCTCGGTGCGCGCGCGCTCGCCGACGACGCAGCCAAGGCGCTCGTCGACGCGTGGCGCTTCCTCGGCCAGGCCGAGCCTCCCGCGCCGCCCGCGTCGGTCGACGAATTCTGGACGTACGCGTTGTCCAACTGGCGTGCCGGGCACGTGCCCGCGCAGTTCACCCTTCCGGCCCTTGTCAACCAGGACCTCCATCGATGAGGAGAACACCATGCGCCATTCTGCCGCGCGCCCTTCCACCCGCCCGTCCACGCTGGCCGTCACGCTCGCCGCCGCTTTGGTCGCGGCGCTCCTCGGCGGCTGCGCGACGCAGGCCGAGCGCGCCGCTGCCGCCGAGCGCGAGATCGACGACATGATCAAGGTCTACGGCCCGGCGTGCGAAAAGCTCGGCTACACGAACGGGACCGATCCGTGGCGCGGCTGCGTGCTGCGCCTCGCCGATCGCGACAGCGCCGAGCGTTCGCGCCGCCAGGGCACGTTCACGAACTGCATCGGGACGCACGGCTTCTTCCAGTGCAACACGTTCTAGGGAAGCTCTGCGAGACCCGGCTTCAGGCGCGGCCGATCCTGCGGCGCAGCCGCTCGATCGGCCGGTCGACGAGCGCGTAGAGCCCCGCCGAGAGCGCGAGCGTGACGACGAGCGCGACGAGCCCCTTGTCGAGCCAGCCCGGCAGGGCGAGCCGCGCCACCCAGCCGATGACGAGGATGTGCGCGAGGTACACGGGATAGCTCAACTGCCCGAGGTAATTGTCGATGCGCGAGCGGCGGGTCAGCGCGAACAGCGCCGGCGTGCACAGCGCGACGAGTGCGTAGAACGCCCAGGCGATCGGCTGGTCGAGATCGGGCGCCGTCCACATCTGCGGCGCAACGACGCTCGCGGCGATCGCGAGCACGGCGGCGATACCGAGCGGCTTCGCGTACGGCCTGTCGCGAAGCCACGCATAGCCGCGGTACGACACGCAGCCGATCAGGAAGAACACGAGGTCGGCCGGGAAGAAGAAATATCGCCACGGCAGCAGCGCAACGCCGGCGTGGTAGAGCGCCATCCTGAACCCGAATGCAGCGGCGCAGAGCGCAACCAGCACGCGCAGCCTGCGCACGACGACGAACGGTGCGATCAGGTAGAAGTAGCACTCGATCGAGAGCGACCAGATCGGCCCGACGACGAAGCGCCAGTTGCCCGCGCCATGGAGCGGCAGCGTCTCGACGCCGAGGAAGAACGTGTTGCTGACGACCGCGTGCAGCCATCGCGCGAGCGGCACGCGGTCGTCGCCGAGGAGGAACGAAGGCGTTCCCGTCGCCGCGTAGAAGAGCGCGTAGAGGGCCAGGATGACCCAGTGGACCGGATAGAGGCGCAGCGCGCGGTTGGCGTAGAAACGCGGCGTACCGCCGGGGAGCTTCGAATACTTCTCGTTGACGATCAGGCTCATGTAGAAGCCCGAGATCACGAAGAACGCGAAGACTGCCTCCCCCGACCAGACGAGGATGTGCAGCGATTCGCGGTTGACGATCGAATGGCCGAGCGTCGTCTGCACGTGCGCGATCAGCACGGCGACAGCGAGGACGAGGCGGAACGTTCCCATCGGCGGCGTGACGGGGGACGCGATCGGGGAGACGGCCGCGCATCATACCTGCCCGCGTATAATTGCGGCATCCATCGCATCCGGGCGCGCACTTTCGAAGCGCCCGCATCCCGCCCGCAATGACCACGCTCGTCGTCGCCCGCAAGAGCGGCCATGCCGCGATCGCCGCCGACTCGCTCACCACGTTCGGCGACATGCGCCTCGCCTCGGAACACGACCGCGGCTGGGACAAGATCGTCCGCTACCGCGACAGCTACCTCGGACTGTGCGGCTCGGCCGCGCATCAGCTCGTGTTCGAGAACCTGCTCGCGCAGCACGGCAACCTCGACTTCTCGAACAGGAGCGCGATCTTCGAGACCTTCCGGCGCCTGCATCCGATCCTCAAGGAGCAGCACTTCCTGAATCCGAAGGAGGAAGAGGACGATCCCTACGAGTCGACCCAGATGACCGCGCTGATCGCCAACGCCAGCGGCATCTTCGGCGTGTTCTCGATGCGCGAGGTGTTCGAGTACACGCAGTTCTGGGCGGCCGGGTCGGGGCGCGAGTTCGCGCTCGGCGCGATGTACGCGCGCCATGCGGATCTCGAGAGCGCCGAGTCGATCGCCAGGATCGGCATCGAAGCCGGGGCGATGTTCGACCGCAACTCGGCCCTTCCGATGACGCTCTACACCGTCGCGCTGACGCGATGAGCCTCTACGTGCCCGAAGCCTTCGCGACGGGCGACCGCGCCGTGCTGGAGCGCCTCGTCCGCGAATATCCGTTCGCGACCGTCGTGACCCCGGCGGCGCAGGAGCCCGCGATCTCGCACCTGCCGCTGCTCCTCGCCGACGGCGACGGAAACGAGGCGACGCTGATCGGACACATGGCGCGCGCCAATGCGCACTGGCAGGTCGCGGCGGGCGTCGAGTCGATCGCGATTTTCCACGGCCCGCACGCGTACGTATCGCCGTCGTGGTACGAGAACCCGGCGCAGGCGGTGCCGACGTGGAGCTACGCGACCGCGCACGTCCACGGAGTGCTCGAGCCCGTCGCCGATGCGGGCGAGGCGGCGGCGATCCTCGACCTCCTCGTCGCGCGCTTCGAGGAGGCTCGACCCGAGCCGTGGCGCTTTGCGATGCCCGAGCCGGGGCGCAGCGCCCTCGTCGGCGCGATCGTCGCATTCCGCATGCGAGTCCGGCGCGTCGAGGTGAAGCTCAAGCTGTCGCAGAACCGCCCCGTCGCCGATCGCATGCGCGTGGCGGACGCCCTCGGGCGCGAAGGACACTGCGGCAGCGATGCCGTGGCGGCCTGGATGCGCGACTACTCGGGCATCGCGCCGAAGCGCTGAGCCGGCGCACGGCGCACCGGCCCGGCTTCCCGGCCGCAGCGTCCTCGTCGCGAGGGCGGCGCGGCGCGCTCCGCCGGTCAGCCGGCCTGCGTTCGATCCACCGGTTCGGCAACGCGCGCGACCGGCGCCGACGGCAGCACGCCTTTCGCGCGCAGCGCCGCCATCACGGTGTTGAAGTCGGCGGCCACTTCGACGTTGTCGATCGGCTTCGCGAGCAGGTTGACCGCGCGCCCGCTCACCAGGAACGGCAGGTCTGCATCGAGCGAGCGGCGCACCGAGCGGATCTCCTGGCCGGCGATCTTGCCCGAGATGCCGCGGTCGAACAGCAGCACGACCATCGACGTGTGGTAGGCCTTCGCCGCGCTCGCGATCTCCTGCGCGGGAACTCCGGTACCGAGCGTCAGGCAGTTGATGCCTTCGGTGAACAGCAGCAGCTCGAGAATCGCGAGGCCGAGCTGGTTGGGATCGTTGGGCGGCGTCGCGAGCAGGATCTGGCGCGCATCGCGCGTCGGCCGCACGAGGCGCGTCACGTCGCGGAGCAGCCTTTGCGCGAGGTCGCTGAAGCGCAGCTCCTGGAACATCTGCATTTCGCCGCGCACGACGCGCTCGTGCACCGCCTCGTTCAGCGGGATCAGCGTCTGCTCGAGGAACTTGCGAAGCCCCTGTCCGACGAGGAGCTTCGACAGGTGATTCTGCAGCTCGCCGACGCGATGCTCGCCGAGCAGCTTCACCGCCTGCGAGATCTCCGGCGGCAGCGGCACCGGTTCGGCGACCGCGAGTCCGACCATCGACTGCAGGGCCGAGTCGGTGAGCGGTACGATCGCTCCGGCGCGCCAGCCTTCCGAGAGCAACTGCTTGATGAGCTTCAGCCGAGCGATCTGCTCGGCCGGGTACACGCGGTCGCCGAATGCGTCGCGCAGCGGTGACGGAAAGCCGTAACGGCGCTGCCACATGTAAAGCTGCTCGCGGCGCAGTCCCGTGATGCGAACCACCTCGCGGATGTGCAGGGCCCCGCTCGGCTCGCTGCCCGCTACGACCACCGAAGCATTGGCCGGCACGCCACTCGGCTCCTGTCGCCGCGAAGGTGCATCGATGAGGATTCCCATTCGAATTGTCCCTGGTTTTCGCCCGCTTCCCTTCGCTCAACGTGTAATCGACACGCTGCGCGCGCATGTGCGCAGCAGCGTCATTGACGCTTCACGCATTGAACCGGGCGATCTGTGCTCCACGGACCCCGTCAAGCACGCTCCATGCCAGGCTCGACAGACGGAAGTGCGTGCCGAAACGGCCGGACGCCGGTCAGGTGCGATTCTTGCACCACCCCTGCGAGGGGGAGCCGAGCCCGGTTCGGGTGCGACCTCCGCGCGGAGGAGACACGCCCGGCGACCGTTCGTCGGCGTCCCCTCGAAGCCACCGATTGACGCAGGATGACCCGCGATGTTCGGTTTCTGGAAATCCACCAAAGGACCGCTCGCCGACCCGCGCAGCGCGCAGCGTTGGCTCGCCACGCTGCCGCCGGCCGACGCCGTCGCGCAGCACACCGAGCTCACGCGGGAGCTCGAGCAGGTCGTCGAGTCCGATTCGCCGCGAACCCCTGCGCAGTTGCAGGCGCTGTTCCGCGTCGATGCGCACAGCCTCGACCACCGGCGCACGGTGGTCGCGCAATACCTCGAGCACGCGACGCGCAGCTCGCGCATCGAGAATCAGCTGTGGACCGCGCTGTTCTCGCTTTCGCAGACCTTCCTCACCGCGTACCAGGCGTTCGCCCGCGACATCGAGCGGCACCCCAATTCACGCTGGCACGGACTGCAGCCCGAACTGATCTGCCGCCAGCTCCAGCATCTCGCGCTCGTCGCCCGCGCGCGCATGTTTCGCCACGAGCACTGGATCCCGGCACGCTGGACCGAGCTGCACGGACTGATGACGCAGGCAAGCTCGCTGCGCATCGAGCGCCGGCCGATCACGCTGACCGGCGAATCCGAATCGACGACGATCGAGCACCAGTATCTGCGTGCGCTGGTCCTCCTGCGGATGGACCCGGGGAGCCTCACCGCGCGGCAGGCCGAGTATGTGTGGAACGAACTCGACGAGTGGTGCGCACCGCTGCGCCTCACGCTCGAGCCGTCCGCGCCCAACCCGTTCTACGTCGATCTCGCCGGACGCGAAGGGCTGCGCCGGCGCAAGCCCGGGCCGCTCGAAAGCCGCGTGCTCTTCCTCGACACGAGGCCGCTGCACGCCGAGCTCGTCCAGCACGCGCTCGTGCTCGAGCAGAAGATCCGCGAGCAGCCGCTCTCCGGGCGCACGCCGCAGCGCAGCGAGCAGCTCGCGCTGTTCACCAAGCTCGCTGCGCGAGTCGACCCCGAGTACCACCCGCTCGCACGGCGCGGCGACCGGATGCTGGCCAACGGGCTCGTCGATGCGATCGTCGGACTGCAGAAGATCGCCGCATTCTTCAAGGGCGAGTCGCCGTCGGCGGCGGGCGGCGGCGACGGCAGCTACACGAACACGCTCGATCTCGCGGTGTTCGGACGCATCCGCGACGAACCGACGCGCCAGCGCGAAATGATGCGCCGGCGCATCGGGGCACACGCCGTCCCGGGCGGACCGTGGGAACTTCAGGACGGCTCGGCCAACGGATTCAAGCTCGTCGCGCCGATCCAGGTCGCCAACGCCGTGACCCTCGGCACGCTCGTCGCACTGCATCCGCACGGCACGCAGCACTGGTCGCTTTGCGTCGTACGCCGCATCAACCGGACGGCGGCCGACCGCGCCGACATCGGCGTCGAGTTGATCGCCGACGGCGTCGCCACGGTGAGCATGACCGAGCAGCAGAAACGCGGCAGCGACCCTTACTCGGTCGACGGCGAAGGCACGACGATCAACGGGCGCAACTTCCCGGCGCTGCTCCTCTCGCTGCACGCGCGGCGGGGCGATTCAGACGTGCGATCGCTGATCGTGCCGGCGATCGAGTACCAGGCGCGGCGCTTCCTGCTCCGTGCGGCCGGCGCGGAATATCCGATTCGATACGGACGGCTGCTCGAGCAGCATCCGGACTGGGTGTGGACGGCGATCGAGCGGCTCGACGCCGGCCCGCGCGCCGCGGCGAACCACGCCGCGGGCGACGCGGCGCCGACCGGGAGCAGCCGCGGGAAGGCGCCGCGGGACGGCCACCGCACGGTATGATTGTCGGCCGTGACGGTCGATCGCTACGCCGAGGTCCACGCCGCGTGGCGCTGGGACGTGCCTGCCGATTTCAACATCGGCGAGGCGTGTTGCGGGCGCTGGGCGACTGATCGCGCGCGCTTCGCGCTCTACTGGGAGGACGAGGGCGGCGCGCGGCTCGCCTTCACGTTCTGGGATCTTCAGCAGCAGGCGAATCGTCTCGCCAACGCGCTGCGCGCCGCCGGTGTCGCACGCGGCGAGCGCATCGCGCTCGTCCTGCCGCAGCGACCCGAGACGATCGTCACCCACCTCGCCGCGTACGCGCTCGGCGCGGTGGTGGTCCCGCTGTCGTTCCTGTTCGGCCCCGAGGCGCTCGAGTACCGGATCGCGAACAGCGCCGCAAAGGTCGCGGTCGTCGACCGGCAGTCGCTGCCCAACCTCGCGCCGATCCGCGATCGCCTGCCGGGTCTCGTCAACGTGCTCGGCGTCGACGGCGCAGAAGGTCCAGGCGTCACCGCGTGGGAGCGATTCGCCGACGGTCAGCCGCGCTCGTTCGATCGGGTGACGACGGGACCGCGCGACCCGGCTCTGCTCATCTACACGAGCGGAACCACCGGGCCGCCGAAGGCCGCGCTGATGCCGCACTCGGCGATCCTCGGCAACCTGCCGGGGTTCATCCACTCGCACGATGGCTATCCGCTTGCCGGCGACCTCTTCTGGTCGCCGGCCGACTGGGCATGGACCGGCGGCCTGATGGACGCGCTCCTGCCTGCGCTCTATTTCGGGCAGCCGATCGTCGGCTATCGGGGCCGTTTCGATCCTGCGACGGCGTTCCGGCTGATCGAGCGCTACCAGGTGCGCAACACCTTCCTGTTCCCGACCGCGCTCAAGCTGATGATGAAGGCGTACCCGCATCCGCGCGAGGCGTTCGACGTCAACCTTCGCAGCATCATGAGCGCGGGCGAAGCGGTCGGGACCGCGGTGTTCGAGTGGGCGCGCGACGCGCTCGGCGTCACCATCAACGAGATGTTCGGGCAGACCGAGATGAACTACATCGTCGGCAACTCGCACACGCTGTGGCCGGCGAAGCCGGGGTCGATGGGGCGCCCCTATCCGGGACATCGCGTCGCGGTGATCGGCGACGACGGCAACGAGGTGCCCCGCGGCGAGCCCGGCGACGTCGCCGTGCACAAGATCGCGCCCGACGGCACGCCCGACCCGGTGTTCTTCATCGAGTACGCCGGCAATCCCGAAGCGACGCGCGCGAAGTACAGCGGCGACTGGTGCCGCACCGGCGACGTCGCGACGATGGACGACGACGGCTACCTCTGGTACCAGGGCCGCGCCGACGACGTGTTCAAGGCGGCCGGCTACCGGATCGGGCCCTCCGAGATCGAGAACTGCCTCGTGCGCCATCCGGCGGTCGCGAACGCCGCCGTCGTGCCGTCGCCCGACGACGTGCGCGGCAATGTCGTCAAGGCGTTCATCGTGCTCGCTCCCGGGCATGCTCCGGGGCGGGCACTCGAGGACGATCTCGCGCAGCACGTCAGACGCTATCTCGCGCCCTACGAGTATCCGAAGGAGTTCGAGTTCGTCGACGCGCTGCCGATGACGACGACCGGCAAGGTCCAGCGCAAGGTGCTGCGCGACCGCGAGCGCGAGCGCAAGCTCGGCAAGGCGTAGCGACCGCTCGGCCGTTTCGCGGTCGCCGCTCAGCCGCTGCGCCCACCCGCGGCAGCGATCGGGCTGCCGGCGCCGGGCCGAAGCTGCGTCGCGACCCAGAGCACCACCGGAACCACCGCCGGCAGGATCAGCGATCCAAGCTGGTAGGCGAGCGCGATCGCTTCCCTTTGCCAGCCGGAGAACCCGGCCTGCGACGCGATGGCCGGATCCGACGTGATCGCGATGTTCTTCAGCATGTCGGCGACGAGCCCCCACGTCACGAACGGCAGCAGCACCGCGTAGCCGATCGCGAGCAGGCGCTTCCAGCGAGGATTGCGCGAAGCGAGCGTCAACGCCGCATACAGCGGCAATCCGAACGAGTAGAGCAGCAGGTTGACGTCGACGGTGACGACGCCGCCGGCAGCGGCCGGACCGGCGCCGATGCGCGTGACGAAGGTCACCGTCGAGCCGGAAATCGTGACGCCGCGCACGAGGTCGGAGAAGCCGAGCGCGCAGAGGCCCTGCGCGAGCCACACCGACGGCGCGAGCAAAAGCGGCGCCGCGAAGTACCACAGCGCGAACGCCGGCGGCAGCCACAGGAGGCAGCGGAGGACGAAGCGGCCCAAGTGGCGTCGGGGTGCCGGAGGCCGGGTCAGGCCGCCGGTGCCGGAGCCGGTGGCGTGCCGGCCGGACCTGACGGGGGTCCGCCGGAGCGGTCGTGCGCGGTGCCCGCCGGCGACCAGCGCACCCACAGCAGCCAGACGACGAGGACGTCGAGCATGATGAGCGCCTGCCACACGTAGAGGTGCGCCCACTCGAAGGCGACGCGACTCCACTGGCCGAGGTAGAAGAGACTCACCACGCGCACGACGTTCAATGCCTGCACGGCGATCGTGCCGATCACGATGCCGCTCGCTCGGCGCCGCCACGACGCCGGCCACGCGACCATCGCGGCGATCAGCACGAGCGTCGCCTCGACGCCGTTGCAACCCGCCTCGATCGACACGGCGAAGCTGCCGTCGCTCGCGCCGACGACGTTGCCGTGCGCCCGCACCCCAGGCTCGAAGAGGTGGATCAGCGCGGTGGCCGTATGCGCGACGGCGTCGGTCCACGGCGCGACCAGCGATGCCTGCGCCCACGGCGTCAGTTCGACACCGAACATCAGCGTCAGGAGTGCGATGAAGACGGCGAGGAAGCGCAGCACGTCGCTAGGCGCGGGCGAGCGGCGGCCGGGTCGCGAAGTAGCCGCGGATGCCGTCGGCGATCGATGCCGCGTAGCGCTGCTGCTGACGCGGATCCCGCAGCTTCGCTTCCTCGTACGGGTTCGAGATGAATGCGGTTTCCACGAGGATCGATGGGATGTCGGGGGCCTTCAGCACGGCGAATCCAGCCTGCTCGACGCTTCCGCTGTGCAGCGCATTGTGCTCCGCGAGCGCCTCGAGCACGTCGCGCCCCACCTTGAGGCTGTCGGCGATCTGCGCCGTCTGCGACAGGTCCAGAAGTGTACGCGCGAGCAGCGGATCGCGATCGCCGAGATTGACGCCTCCGATCAGGTCGGCCGCATTCTCGTTCTTCGCGAGCCAGCGCGCCGCCGCGCTGGTGGCGCCGTGCTCCGACAGCGCGAACACCGACGACCCGCGCGCCGACTTATCGCGAAAGGCATCGGCGTGAATCGACACGAAGAGATCGGCGCGCACGCGGCGCGCCTTCGCGACGCGCATGGCGAGCGGCACGAAGTAATCGGCGTTGCGCGTCAGCATGACGCGTACCTGCGGATCGGTTTCGAGGATCGGCTTCAGCTTGCGCGCGATGGCGAGCACGACGTTCTTCTCGCAGGTGCCGAGCCGGCCGATCGCGCCGGGGTCCTCGCCGCCGTGCCCGGGATCGAGCGCGATGGTGATCGGGCGCCAGGGCGCGCCGCCCCGCGCGGGCTCGCCTCCGCGCGGCGACGCCCGCAGGGCCGGTTGCGCATCGCGCGGCGGGGTCTCCTGCGGGCGGGTCCCGGACAGCGGCACCGCCGGCGGCTCGGGCGCCCGCGGCGGAAGCGGCGACGACCCCTCCGGCGAGCCTTCCATCGGCACCCGGCGGCGCTCTTCGCGCGCGAGAAAGGCCATCAGCGGGTCGACCGGGACCACCGGATAGAGATCGACCACCAGCCGATAGCCGTACTCTGCGATCGGCGGCAGCGAGAACACCTGCGGCCGCACGTCGCCCTTCAGTTCGATCACCACGCGCAGAAAGCCGTCGCTTCGCGGACCGATGCGGATCGCGGCGATCCACGGATCCGACCGCTCGACCTTGGCGGGCAGGGACGCGAGCGCCGGAGATTCGGCGGTCCGCGCGAGATCGAGCACGAGACGCTCGGGCGCGTGCAGCACGGTCATCTGGTGCTCGAGAGGCTGCTTCGACTCGAAGATGACCCGCGTGTACTCCTGTGCGGGCCAGATGCGCGCCGAGTCGATTGGCGTGGCACGCGAAACGCCGGCGCGCGCCACGGCACCCGCCGGTGCGAGGACGAACTGCGCCGCAGGAAGAAGCAGCCAGCGGACGGCGCGCCGGCGTGCCGACGCCGCACCGGTCACGCGCGTTGCGTCATCGCTGCCCTTGCCGCGCGTTCGCATCGCTCACCGCGAGAGGTGTTGGCGACGAGGCGCAGCCTGCGCCCCGCGCCCTCTTCCGCATAGGAGAGGACCAGTTCGACATCCGGCGTCGGCAGCCGGTCGAGCGCGCGCTCGGGCCACTCGACGAGGCAGACCGAGTCGTCGCGAAAACACTCCCCGAGGCCCGAAGTTTCCCATTCTGATGACCGGGTGAAGCGATACAAATCAATGTGATAAAAGTATAAGCTCGAAACAGGATAATGTTCAACCAGCGCGTAGGTCGGACTCTTGATGGCGCCGGTGACGCCGCGTGCGCGCAGCAGCGCGCGCACCAGCGTCGTCTTGCCGCTGCCGAGGGGGCCGGCAAGGGTGATCACCATGCCCGCGTCGATCGCGGGCGCCAGCGCGCGGCCGCAGCGCGCGGTGGCTTCGGGATCGCCAAGAGCCAGGTCGAGAACCACAGTTGCGTTAGGCTGGTCAGCGTGAAAACGGAAGCGAGCCCTGATCCCGCCGAAGCCCGGCGTCCTCCCGAAGGAGGCTGGAGCGGGCTTGCCGCGCGCATCGGCCGCTGGGGCCGCGAACTCGGCTTCGCCGCCATCGGCATCGCCGGCACGTCGCTCGGCGAGGAAGAAGCCGGCCTCGTCGCCTGGCTCGATGCCGGGTGGCATGGGGGGATGGATTATATGGCGCGCCACGGAGCGAAGCGCGCGCGCCCTGCCGAGCTCATTGCCGGAACGCTGCGCGTGATCACCGCGCGCCTCGACTATTGGCCCGCCACGGCCGCGCCCGCGGCTGCAGCACTCGCGAACGGCGCGCGCGCCTACGTTTCGCGCTACGCACTCGGCCGCGACTACCACAAGGTGCTGCGCGGCAGGCTCGCGCGTCTCGCCGCGCGCATCGAGGACGACATCGGTCCCTACGCGCACCGTGTGTTCAGCGACAGTGCTCCGGTGCTCGAAGTCGCGCTCGCCGCGAGGTCCGGCCTCGGGTGGCGCGGCAAGCACACACTGCTCCTCTCGCGCGAAGGGGGATCGTGGTTCTTTCTCGGCGAGATCTACACCGATCTTCCGCTTCCGGTCAGCGCCCCCGTCAGCGCGCACTGCGGGAGCTGCGAGGCGTGCATCGCGGCGTGCCCGACCGGCGCCATCGTCGCACCCTACCGGCTCGATGCGCGACGCTGCATTTCCTACCTGACGATCGAGCATGCCGGAAGCATCCCCGAAGAGCTGCGGCCGCTGATCGGCAACCGCGTCTACGGCTGCGACGATTGCCAGCTCGTCTGCCCGTGGAACCGGCACGCGGTGGCCACGCGCGAAGAGGACTTCGCCGCCGTGCGCAACGGGCTCGACAGCGCTACGCTGATCGAATTGTTCGGCTGGAGCGAGGCCGAGTTCCTCGCGAACACCGAAGGCAGCGCGATTCGCCGCATCGGCTACGAGCGCTGGCTGCGCAACCTCGCCGTCGCGCTCGGCAACGCGCCGCCTTCACCTGCCAGCATCGCCGCCCTCGCCTCGCGAGCCGACGATCCTTCGGCGCTCGTGCGCGAGCACGTCGCCTGGGCGCTCGGGAGGGGTCAGGTCTTGCCTTTTGCCTCTGTCGAGGCAAAAGGCAAGACCTGACCCCTCCGCTTGACCCCGCCGCTACCGCACCAGCTGGTTCATCGTCACGATCGGCAGCATCACCGCGAGGACCAGCACCAGCACGATCGCACCCATCGCGACGATCAGCGTCGGCTGAATGAGCGCGGCGAGCCAGGCGAGCCTTCTTTCAGCCTCGCGCTCGAGCTCCTGTGCGGCACGCACGAGCATCGGTGCGAGCGCACCGCTCTCCTCGCCGTTGGCGACGAGATGGACGAGCACCGGGGGGAACGCTCGCTGCTCGCGAAGCGCCCGCGACAGCGGCACGCCTTCGCGGACCAGCGCGTTGGCTCGCCGGCTCGCGGCGGCGATCGGGATGAGCCGCACCACCTCCGATGCCGCAGCGAGCGAGCGCATCAGCGGCGCACCGCTGCCGACGAGGATCGCCAGCGTGCTCGCGTAGCGCGCACAGTCGAGGCTCGCCGCAAGACGGCCCGCACCCGGCGTGCGAAGCAGCCACGCGTGTACCCGCGCGCGAAATGATTCGGAGCGCCAGCGCCACGCCCACAGCGCCATTGCAGCAACGAGTGCCGCGAGCCAGTACCAAGCCGTCGCGCGAAAGAAATCGCTCGCCGCGATGAGCGCGCGCGTCAGGAGCGGAAGGACCTGCCGGCTCTGCTGGTAGACCGAAACGACCTGTGGCACGACGTAGACGAGGAGGATGCCGATGACCCCGGCGGCGACCAGCATCACGAGGGCCGGATAGATGAGCGCCACGGCGAACTTCTGCCGCAGCGCGAGGCGCGCGTCGAGGTAGTCGGCGAGCCGCGCAAGCACTTCGCCGAGCCGGCCGGTCTCGGTGCCCGCGCCGACGAGGCCGCGATAAAGCGTCGAGAACGTGCGCGGAAAGCGCCCGAGCGCTGCCGGCAGCGGCTCACCCGCCATGACCTGGCCGCGCACGACGCCGAGGATCTTCGCCGCGCGCGGATGGTCGGCCTGCTCCGAGGCCGCCGCAAGCGCCTGGTCGAGCGGCATGCCGGACTGCACGAGCGTCGCGAGCTGGCGCGTCGCGAGCGCCGTCGTGGCGGCGTCGAGCCGCAGGCTCGAGAGTCCGTCTCGCGCGGCGCCCGCTGGGGCGACCGCAGTCGGAGTCAGGCCATCGGCACGCAGGCGGTCGCGCGCCGCGCGCGCGGTCTCGGCCTCGACGACACCGCGGCGCTCGCGCCCGCTCGGGTCGACGGCTTCGTAGCGAAAAGCGGCCATCGCGGCGCGCTCAGGCATCGCGCGTGACGCGGGTCAATTCGGCAAGCGACGTGATCCCGTCCGCGACGTAGCGCGCCCCGTCGCCGCGCAGCGGGCGCATGCCCGCGGCGAGCGCGGCATCGCGCAGCCTGATTTCGCCGGAGCCGTCGTGGATCAGCCGCCGCAGCGCATCATCGACGGCGAGGTATTCGTAGATGCCGGTACGCCCGGCGAAACCGGTGTGGTTGCACTCGTCGCACCCCGGCGCACTCCACACGGGGTGAGCGGCCGCAAGCCCGAGCCCGGCGAGCAGGCGGCCCTCGCCGTCGTCGGGTGCCGCGGGCGCGCGGCAGGCCGGGCACAGCGTGCGCACCAGCCGCTGGGCGAGCACGCCGAGCAGCGACGACGCCAGGAGGTAAGGCTCGACACCCATGTCGGCAAGCCGCGTGATCGCGCTCGCCGCATCGTTGGTGTGCAGCGTCGCGAGCACGAGATGGCCGGTGAGCGACGCCTGCACGGCGATCTGCGCGGTCTCGAGGTCGCGGATCTCGCCGATCATGATGACGTCGGGATCCTGGCGCAGGATCGCGCGCAGCGCGCGTGCGAAGGTGAGGTCGATGCGCGGATTCACCTGCGTCTGCGCGACGCCGTCGAGCGCGTATTCGATCGGGTCCTCGACCGTCATCATGTTGGCGCTGCCGCGCGGAAGGCGCGCAAGTGCCGCGTAGAGCGTCGTCGTCTTGCCCGATCCGGTCGGCCCGGTGACGAGGAGGATGCCGTGCGGCTCGCGGATCACCCGGTCGATGCCCATCAGCGTCGC
>JAFEDF010000245.1 GCA_018241785.1 Pseudomonadota bacterium
GGCGAACTTCGCCCGCTGAACCGCGGAAGGGGTCAGGTCTTGCCTTTTGCCTGATCCCGCGGGATCAGGCAAAAGGCAAGACCTGACCCCTTCCGCGGTTCAGCGGGCGAAGTTCGCCGCCCGCTTGGCGAGAAAGGCGGCGACGCCCTCGGCGAAGTCAGGCGTGGCCGCGCATTCGGCGAAGCTCCTGGCCTCGGCCTCGAGCTGGACGGCGAGCGGCCGGTCGAATGCGTCGCGCAGCAGGCGCTTGACGTTGCGAAGCGCCGTGCGCGGGCCGGTTTCGATCCGGCTGACGATGTCGGCGACCGCCGCGTCGAGTTCAGCCGGCGCGACGACGCGATTGACGATCCCGATCCGCTCCGCTTCCGCGGCGCCGAAACGCTCGCCAAGCAGGCAGATCGCGAGCGCGCGGCGCAGCCCGACCGCGCGCGGCAGCGACCACGTGGCCCCACCGTCGGGGGTCACCGCGATGTGCCGGTAGGCCGACGCAAAGACGGCGTTGTCGGCGGCGACGACGAGATCGCATGCGGTGGCAATCGACAGGCCGAACCCCGCGACCGCACCGTGGACGGCGGCGATCGCGATCTGCGGCATCCGGTGGATGTTCTCGATCGCGGTCTGGACGCGCAGCACGATGCGCTCGAACGCGCCTGCCAGGTCCGCGGGCGGGTCGGAGAGGAGCTCGGCGAAGCAGCGCAGGTCGCCGCCCGCCATGAAGTGCGCGCCCGCGCCGCGCAGCACGAGCACGCGCAGCGACGGATCCGCGGCGACCGCTCCGGTGTGCCGCACCAGCGCGTCCATCATCGCGATGTCGAGGACGTTGAGTGCCGCCGGGCGGTTGAACGTGAGCGTCGCAACCGCACCGCTGCGGGTCAGCACGATCGAGTCGGGGCCCGCGGCCGGGTCAGCGTCGGGTTGGGTCATCGTCGGTCCTTGTCGGTGGGGTTGCGCCGTCGTTCGCCGCCGGGCGGCGAAACGGGCTGCTCGCCTCGAGCTCGTCGATGGCGTGCATGATCTCGTCGCGCTCGCCGGCGCAGAACGCCGCGATCGCCGCCGCGAAGGCCGGGTCGGCCACGGCGTGCAGCGACCGCGTCGGTGCCGGCAGCAGGCCGCGCGCCAGCTTGTGCGCACCCTGCGCGCCGCCCTCGAAGCGCATGATCGCACGCTCGATGCAGAACTCGATGGCCTGGTAATAGCACGCCTCGAAGTGCAGTCCCGGCACGAACTCCCGTGTCCCCCAGTAGCGCCCCCACAGCGTGCGCCCATCGTGGATGTCGAGCGCCGCGCACAGCGGGTGCGAGCCGCGGTAGCCGACGACGAGGAGCACGTTTCGCGAAAGCCCCGAGGCGATGCGCTCGAAGAATTCGCGGGTCAGATACGGTGTCGAGCCGTGCGCTGCATAGGTTCGCGTGTAGCAGTCGTGGAAGAACGCCCAGTCGGATGCGCGGATCGCGTCGCCATCGAGGCGCCTGAACTCGATGCCGGCGGCAGCGACGCGCTGGCGCTCCTGGCGGATCTTGCTGCGCTTCGCGTGATTCAGCGCAAAGAGGAAATCGGTGAAGTCGCGGTAGCCGCCGTTGGACCAGTGGAACTGGACGCCGCTTCGCAGCATCATCCCGGACGCCGCGCCTTCGGCGGCCTGCTCTCCGTCGGCGAACAGCATGTGCAGCGACGAATAGCCGTGCGCGAGCCCGGCACGGGCGGCGGCGAGCAGCGCATCGCGCACGGCGCGATCGCCTGCGAGCATCCGCGGCCCGGTCACCGGAGTGAACGGAACGGCCGCCACGAGCTTCGGGTAGTAGCGGCGGCCGTGGTGCCGGTAGGCGTTCGCCCATCCCCAGTCGAACACGTATTCGCCGTAGCTGTGCGCCTTCGCGTAGAGCGGCAGCGCGCCGACGAGCACGTCGCCGCGCCACGCAGTGAGAAAGCGCGGTGTCCAGCCGGTCAGCGGGGTCGCGCAGCCGCTCTCCTCGAGCGCGGAGAGCCACGCGTGCGACACGAACGGCTGCGTGCCGGCGATGCTGTCCCACGCGGCCGGTGCGATGGCGGCGAGCGGCACGTCATCGCGGATGCGCAGCCGCGCCAACGCACCTCGCGCCGGCGTGTCGAGCGGAAGCGGTGCATCCATCACGGCCCCCGATTGTCGCCGCTCGCGTCGATCGGCTCAAGGGTCCGCGTGCTAGCATTTCCGGCATGCGGATCGCACTCGCCCAGCTCAACCAGACGCTGGGCGATCTCGCCGGCAACGCGCGCGCGATCGCCGAGGCGGTCGACCGCGCGGCCGGCAGTTCCGCGAGCCTCGTCGTCACGCCCGAGCTCTCGCTTTGCGGCTATCCGCCTGAAGACCTGCTGCTGCGGCCGGCGTTCATCGACGCGTGCGCGGCGGAGCTTGCCGCGCTCGCCGGCCGCGCGCGCGGGTGCGCCGCGATCGTCGGCTTTCCGGAGCGAGCGAACGGGCGGCGCTACAACGCGGCCGCGCTGCTGCGCGACGGGCGCGTCGAGCGCGTCTACCGAAAGGAGCGCCTGCCGAACTCCACGGTGTTCGACGAGGAGCGCTACTTTGCGCCGGGCACCGATCCCTGCGTGTTCGAGCTCGACGGCCGCCGTGTCGGCGTGCTGATCTGCGAGGATTGCTGGCACCCCGGGCCCGCGGCGCGCGCCCGCGCGGAAGGGGCCGAGCTCTTCGTCGTGCCGAACGGATCACCGTATCACACGCACCAGCAGGCCGAGCGCGCGGCACAGGTATCGGCGCGCGCACGGGAGACCGGCGCCGCCTTCGTATACGTCAACCGCGTCGGGGGGCAGGACGAACTCGTGTTCGACGGCGCTTCGTTCGTGACCGATGCCGGCGGCATGCTCGCGCAGCAGCTCCCGGCGTGGCAGGAGACGCTTGCCTTCGCGAGCTTCGACGGCGCGGCGCCGAAGGCGGTCCGCGGCAGTCTCGATCGCGCGCTCGAGCCGCACGTCTACTCGGCGCTGGTGATGGGGGTGCGCGACTACGTCGTGAAGAATGGCTTTCCCGGCGTCATCATCGGCCTGTCGGGAGGCGTCGACTCGGCGCTGACGCTCGCCATCGCCGTCGACGCGCTCGGGGCGCCGCGCGTGCGTGCGCTGATGCTGCCGTCGCGCTACAGCGCGCCGATGAGCCTCGAGGACGCGCGTGCCATGGCTGAGCGCTGCGCGGTGCGCTACGACGAGATCGCGATCGGACCGATGTTCGCGGCCTTCCTCGGTGCGCTCGGAGGCGAGCTCGCCGGGCGGCCACCCGACGCGACCGAGGAGAACCTCCAGGCGCGCATTCGCGGCACGCTGCTGATGGCGATCTCCAACCGCTCCGGCGCCATCGTGCTCACCACCGGCAACAAGTCGGAGATGGCGGTGGGCTACGCGACGCTCTACGGCGACATGGCGGGCGGGTTCGCCGTGCTGAAGGACATCAGCAAGACGCTCGTCTACCGGCTCGCGCGCTGGCGCAACGCGCTTGGCCGCGTCATTCCCGAGCGCGTGCTGACGCGCGCGCCGTCGGCCGAGCTGCGCGCCGACCAGACCGACCAGGACTCGCTCCCGCCCTACGAGGTGCTGGACGGGATCCTCGAGGGCTACGTCGAGCACGATCTCGCCCCGGCCGCGATCGTCGCGCAGGGATACGACGCCGACGCGGTGGCGAGAGTCGTGCGCCTGATCAAGGTCAGCGAGTACAAGCGCCGCCAGGCGGCGGTCGGCATCCGCATCACGCCGCGGGGCTTCGGCAAGGATTGGCGCTACCCGGTCACTTCGGCATGGGATGAGGGGGGGTCTTTCGTGTATGCTCTGCAGGCCCCGCCGCCCCCTTCCCCGAGCAGCAAATGAAGAAAATCGAAGCCGTCATCAAGCCGTTCAAGCTCGACGAGGTCCGCGAAGCCCTGTCCGAGGTCGGGATTACTGGATTAACCGTGACCGAGGTCAAGGGATTCGGGCGCCAGAAGGGCCACACTGAGCTATATCGCGGCGCCGAATACGTGGTCGATTTCCTGCCGAAGGTCAAGGTCGAGATGGTGCTCGCCGACTCTCTGGTCGAGCGCGCGATCGAGGCCATCGTCAGGTCGGCGCGCACCGGGAAGATCGGTGACGGAAAGATCTTCGTGACGGCGGTCGATCAGGTGCTGCGCATCCGCACCGGGGAAGTAGGGGAAGCGGCAGTCTGAACGGTCTCCGCCTGCGAGTCGGGGCGGCTGGCATCTGCAATCCAACCCGGAGGATCGCGCATGTCCTTTTCGAGCGAGTTCAGGGAATTTGCCATCAAGGGGAGCGTCGTCGATCTCGCGGTCGGCGTCATCATCGGCGCAGCATTCGGCAAGATCGTCGATTCGCTCGTCAAGGACATCATCATGCCGGTGGTCGGGCGCATCTTCGGCGGGCTCGACTTCTCCAACTACTTCATCATGCTGAAGACCCCGCCCGCAGGGTACTCGGGCCCGATGACCTACGACGCGCTGACCAAGGCCGGGGTTCCGCTGTGGGCCTACGGCAACTTCATCACGATCGCGATCAACTTCCTCATTCTGGCGCTGATCATCTTCCTGATGGTCCGCGCGTTCAACCGGATGAAACACGCACAGCCGGCCCCGCCGCCCCCACCGACGCCCGAGGAGGTCGTGCTGCTGCGCGAGATCCGCGACGCGCTGAAGAAATAGCGCGCCGGCCCAGGTGTCGCGCGGTGGGAGCCGCGCGACGCGAATCACGATCCAAGGAGAGAACCCCATGAAGCATCGCATCTGGCAGGCGCTCGCCGCGTTCGCACTGGTCTGCGGTTTTGCGCCGACGGCGTCGGCCGATCTCACGTTCGGCGTCACGCTGTCGGCCACCGGTCCCGCGGCGTCGCTCGGCATCCCCGAGAAACGCACGATCGAACTGCTGCCGCCGACGCTCGGCGGACAGAAGATCCACTGGATCATTCTCGACGACGGCTCCGACACGACGCGCGCGGTCACCAACACCCGCAAGCTGATCACCGAGGACCACGCCGACGCCATCATCGGCTCGACGGTGACGCCCAATTCGCTCGCGATGGTCGACGTCGTGGCCGACGCGAAGACGCCGATGATCTCGATGGCGGCGTCGGCGCGCATCATCGACCCGACCAACCCGCGCACGCACTGGGTGTTCAAGGTTCCGCAGAACGACTCGCTGATGGCCGACGCGATCGCCATCAACATGAAGCAGAACGGCGTGCGCACGCTCGGCTACATCGGCTTCAATGACGCCTACGGCGACAGCTGGCTGTCGGAGATCAAGCGCTCGGCCGCGACGGCGGGCATCAAGGTCGTTGCCGAGGAGAAGTACAACCGCAACGACGCGTCGGTCACCGGGCAGGTGCTGAAGCTGATTGCCGCGCAGCCCGATGCGATCCTCATCGGGGCGTCGGGGACGCCGGGCGCAACGCCCGAGAAGGAGCTCGTCGCGCGCCACTACAAGGGGAAGATCTACCAGACGCACGGCATCGCCAACCCGGACTTCCTGCGCGTCTGCGGCGCCGACTGCAACGGCACCTTGCTGCCGATCGGGCCGCTCGTCGTGTGGGAGCAGCTTCCCGACAGCAACCCGATCAAGGCGGTGGCGAAGCAGTACGTGAGCGAGTACGAGGCGAAGTACGGGCCGGGATCGCGCTCGTCGTTCGGCGGCCACGCCTACGACGCGTGGATGCTGCTCACCAAGGCCGTTCCGGTCGCGCTGCAGAAGGCGCAGCCCGGTACCCCCGAGTTTCGCGCGGCCCTGCGCGACGCACTCGAGCAGACGACCGTGGTCGGCACCAACGGCGTGTTCACGATGACGCCGCAGGATCACAACGGCATGGACAATCGCGCACGCGTGATCGTGAAGATCGAGAACGGCAAGTGGATCCTCGTGAAGTGACGCCGGATCGCGCCTGACGCTTCGGCGGGCGGCTTTCGGGCCGCCCGCTGCTCCGTCCCCTTCCGGGGCGGTCGCGGCGCCCACGCCCATCGACGATGGACCTCTCGATCGCCGCGCTCCTCGCGCAGGACGGCATTACCAACGGGGCGATCTACGCGCTCCTCGCGCTCGCGATCGTGCTGGTGTTCACGGTCACGCGCGTCATCTGGATTCCGTCCGGCGAGTTCCTGTCGTACGGCACGCTGACCCTCGCAGGCCTGCAGCTCGGCAAGGCGCCGGGAACCGTCGGCCTGCTGGTCGCGCTGGCGATCGTCGCCGGGTTGGTCGAGACGGCGTCGTCGTGGCGCCAGGGCGCGCTCGCGCGCCTGCCACGGCGCCTGCTCTTCTGGGTGGGCGTCCCGCTGCTGATCGCGCTGGTGCTCGCGCGCGCGGCACCGCTGCAATGGCCGTTTCCGGTGCAGGTGCTGCTGACGCTCGCCGCCGTCACCGCGATGGGGCCGCTGCAGTACCGGATCGTCTACCAGCCCCTCGCCGACGCGAGCGTGCTCGTGCTGCTGATCGTCTCGGTCGCCGTCCACTTCGTGCTGACGGGGCTCGGTCTGTGGTTCTTCGGCGCCGAAGGATCGCGCACGCCGGCATTCTCGGATGCTTCGCTGCAGGCCGGAGCAGTGGTGTTCAGCGCGCAGAGCCTCTTCGTCGTGCTCGCGAGCCTGCTCCTGATCGGCGTGCTGTACCTGCTTTTCGGCGCGACGCTGTACGGCAAGGCGCTGCGGGCGACCGCGATCAACCGCATCGGCGCGCGCCTCGTCGGCATCTCGCCGAGCTTCGCCGGCACACTCACCTTCGCGCTCGCGGCGCTGCTCTGCGCCTTCTCGGGCGTCCTGATCGGGCCGATCACGACGGTGTACTACGACTCCGGATTCCTCATCAGCCTCAAGGGCTTCGTCGGAGCGATCATCGGCGGGCTCGTCAGCTACCCGCTCGCTGCGGCAGGCGCGATCCTGGTCGGGCTCCTCGAATCGTTCTCGTCGTTCTGGGCGAGTGCATTCAAGGAAGTGATCGTCTTCACGCTGATCATCCCGGTTCTCCTCTGGCGCAGCCTCGCGACGCGCCACCACGAGGAAGACGAGTAGGCCGATGCGCGGTGCACCGGCCGTCCCGCGAATCGCCACGGCGGCGTTCGTCGCGCTCCTCGTCGCCGTTCCGCTCATCGCGCCGCCGTTCTGGGTGACGCTCGGCAACTACATCGGGCTCTACAGCATCGTCGCGCTCGGACTGGTGCTGCTGACCGGCGTCGCCGGGCAGACCTCGTTCGGACAGGCCGCCTTCGTCGGCCTCGGCGCGTACACGAGCGCCTGGGTCACCACGCAAGCCCCGGTGTCGCCGTGGCTGGCGCTGCCGATGGCGCTCGCGCTGACCGCCGTGGTCGCGCTCGCGCTCGGCTTCATCACGCTGCGGATGAAGGGACACTATCTCCCGCTCGCGACGATCGCATGGGGGATCGCGCTCTACCTGACCTTCGGCAATCTCGACTGGCTCGGCGGCCATACCGGCATCGGCGGCATTCCGCCGCTCTCCATCGGCGGCTTCAGCCTGCGCAACGAGCGCCACTACTACGCGCTGATCTGGGTCGTTGCGCTCGCCACCCTGTGGGCGAGCCGCAACCTGCTCGATTCGCGTCCCGGGCGTGCGCTGCGGGCGATGAAGGGCGGGCTCGAGATGGCCGAGGCGTTCGGCGTCAACGGCGCGCGGCTGAAGATCGTGGCCTTCGTCTATGCGGCGCTGCTCGCGTGCCTGTCCGGGTGGCTCTACGCGCACCTGCAGCGATTCGTCAATCCGACGCCGTTCGGGATCAACCAGGGCATCGAGTACCTGTTCATGGCGGTGATCGGCGGAGCGGCGAGCGTCTGGGGCGCAGTGGTCGGCGCAGCGCTGATCACCATCCTCAAGGAGGTGCTGCAGGACGTGCTCCCGTCGCTCCTCGGACGCTCGGGCAACTTCGAGATCGTCGTCTTCGGCGTGCTGATGATCGTGCTGCTGCAGTTCGCCCGCGACGGCGTGTGGCCGTGGCTCGCGCGGCTCGCCCCGGCCCGGCGCGCGCGGGCCGTGCCGGCCGCCGCGCCGCTTCCGTCGCGCGCTGCGGACCCGTCGCGCGACGTGGCGATCCTCACCGTGCACCGTGCACGCAAGACCTTCGGCGGCCTCGTCGCCGTCGACGATCTCAGCTTCGAGATCCGCACCGGCGAGATTCTCGGCCTGATCGGCCCCAACGGCGCCGGCAAGAGCACGACCTTCGGCCTCATCAGCGGGGCGCTGCGGCTGTCGGGCGGCGACATCGCCTTTCGGGGGCAGTCGCTGCAATCGCTCACGCCGTACGAGATCGCGCGGCTCGGCATCGGGCGCACGTTCCAGCACGTTCGCCTGTTGCCGCACATGTCGGTGCTCGACAACGTCGCGCTCGGAGCATACCTGCGCGGCAGCGCGGGCGTGCTGCGCGCGGCGCTGCGCCTCGACCGCGCCGAGGAGGCGCGCACGCGCGCCGTGGCGGCGCGCGCGATCGAGCGCGCGGGACTCGCCGCGCACACGTTCGACGAGGCGCGCAGCCTGCCGCTCGGCACCCAGCGCATCGTCGAGGTCGCGCGCGCGCTTGCCGCCGACCCGGTGCTGCTGCTGCTCGACGAGCCGGCGGCCGGGCTGCGCTTTCTCGAAAAGAAGGCCCTCGCCGATCTGCTGCGCGGATTGCGCTCGGAAGGCATGACGATCCTGCTCGTCGAGCACGACATGGAGTTCGTCATGGGTCTCACCGACCGCCTGGTGGTGATGGATTTCGGCGAGAAGCTGGCCGAGGGCAGGCCCGACGACGTGCGGCAGGATCCGGCAGTGCTCGAAGCGTATCTGGGCGGGGTATGAAGGATCCGGCCCCGATCCTCGCGGTCGAGCGCCTGTGCGTGTCCTACGGCAAGGTGCCCGCGCTGCGCGACGTGACGCTGCGCGTCGCCGCCGGGTCGGTGGTGACCGTCATCGGGCCCAACGGCGCGGGCAAGACGACGCTCCTCGGCGCGATCGCCGGGCTGCTCCCGTCGCGCGGCGTCCTGCGCTGCTTCGGCGACGAGGTCGCGAACTCGCCGGTCGAGGCGCGGGTCGAACACGGATTGGTGCTGGTGCCCGAGAAGCGTGAGCTGTTCGCGACGATGAGCGTGGCCGACAACCTGCGCCTCGGGGCCTTCGTCCGGCGCCGCGACGGCGCGGTGGCGGCGACGCTCGCCGAGGTGTACGCGCGCTTTCCTCGGCTCGCCGAGCGGCGCGGGCAACTCGCCGGGACGCTGTCGGGCGGCGAGCGGCAGATGCTCGCCCTCGGCCGCGCGCTGATGGCCCGGCCGCGGCTCCTGCTCCTCGACGAGCCGTCGCTCGGACTCGCGCCGGTGATCGTGCGCGAGATCTTCGACATCATTGCGGCGCTGCGCGCGTCGGGGGTGGCCATCCTGCTGATCGAGCAGAATGCGCGTGCGGCGCTGCAGGTGGCCGATCACGGCTACGTGCTCGAGGCCGGAGAGTGCGTGCTCGAGGGGCCGGCTGCAGCGCTCTCGGGCGATCCGCGCGTCATCGCGAGCTACCTCGGACACGGAAAGGCATTCCAGGCATGAATGAATCGTCACCCCATCCTTCGCAGCAGCGCGGATCGGCCGCCGCCGCAACGGGCGCGCGGCCTGGCGCTCGCGACGAGGCGCCCGCGCCGGCCCTTGCGCAGGCGACCGGGCGCCTGCTCGCCCCGGCGGGCCTCGACCTCGCCGGGGTGTCGAAGGCGCTCGCCGCCGTGCACATGCGCGACGTCGATTTTGCCGACCTCTACTTCCAGCATTCGATCTACGAGAGCTGGAGCCTCGAGGAGGGGATCGTGAAGTCGGGCGCATTCTCGATCGACCGCGGCGTCGGCGTGCGAGCGGTCTCGGGCGAGCGCCAGGCGCTCGCTTACTCGGACGACATCTCGGCGGCCTCGCTCGACGACGCGGCGGCCGCCGTTCGCGCGATCGGCCGCCAGGGGAGGTCGGCGTCGACGCCGCTCGCACGGCGCAATGCGCCGCCGGCGCTGTACGGAATCGCCGATCCGACGGCGAGCCTCACCGATGCTGCGAAGGTTGCGCTCCTGCAGCGCATCGAGCGCGAGGCGCGCGCGCGCGACCCGCGCGTCGTGCAGGTGATGGCGTCGCTTGCCGGCGAGCACGAGACGGTGCTGATCGCGCGCAGCGACGGCGCCGTCTTGGCCGATGTCCGCCCCCTCGTGCGCGTGTCGCTCACCGTCGTAGTCGAGGAGCACGGACGCCGCGAGCAGGGCTCCGCCGGCGGAGGAGGGCGCTTCGACTACGCGCGTTTCGACGATGTCCTGCTTGCCCGGCTCGTCGCCGAGGCGGTCGGCCAGGCGCTCCTCAACCTCGATGCGCGTGCGGCGCCCGCCGGCACGATGACGGTCGTGCTCGGTCCGGGCTGGCCCGGGATCCTCCTGCACGAGGCGATCGGCCACGGCCTCGAAGGAGACTTCAACCGCAAGGAGACGAGCGCCTTCAGCGGCCGCATCGGCGAGCGCGTCGCGGCGCCGGGCGTGACCGTCGTCGACGACGGCACGCTGTTCGAGCGCCGCGGCTCGCTTTCCCTCGACGACGAGGGCGAGCCGACGCGGCGCACCGTGCTGATCGACGACGGCATCCTGCGCGGGTACATGCACGATCGGCTGAACGCACGGCTGATGGGGATGCCGCTGACCGGCAACGGCCGGCGTGAATCCTTCGCGCACCTGCCGATGCCGCGGATGACCAACACGATCATGCTCGCCGGAAGCCATGATCCCGGCGAGATCCTGCGCTCGGTGAAGCGCGGGCTCTACGCGGCCAACTTCCGCGGCGGGCAGGTCGACATCACGAGCGGCAAGTTCGTGTTCTCGATGGCCGAGGCGTGGCTGATCGAGGACGGCAGGCTCGCCGCCCCGGTCAAGGGCGCCACGCTGATCGGCAACGGACCCGATGCGCTGACGCGGGTGTCGATGGTCGGCAACGACCTCGCGCTCGACGCCGGAGTGGGGACCTGCGGCAAGGACGGCCAGAGCGTGCCGGTCGGCGTCGGCCAGCCGACGCTGCGCATCGACGGCATCACCGTGGGGGGCACCGCGTAGCGGCGCGTCAGTGCAGCGGCCCGGTCAGCGGCATCTCGGCGACAGCGGGCGCCGGCGAAGCGTGATGGCAGACGAGCCGCCACCCCGACGGGGTGCGCATCAGCACGTTGGTGGCGATGGCGACGCCGTGCGCACCGTCGTCGCCGGCCTGCAGCTGCTCGATGGCGCTCTGCATCGCGAGGCCCACGGTCTCGATCGTCACGATCTGCTCGAGCCTGAAGTGGAGCTGCCCTCCCGAGGAGAACAGGTGCTCGAAGCCCGCGCGCACGGCGTCGTAGCCGACGTGGCGGACGCCGCCCGGGTGCACGCAGACGACATCCTCGTCGTCGGCCCAGGTTGCCATCAGCGCGTCGATGTCGCGCGCCTCGAATGCGCGGTAGAAGGCCACCGCGGCATCCTGCGGCGAGGTAAAGATCGGTGGAGTGCGCGCAGTGACCATCGTCGGATGACGCTCATCGGCGCTCCGCCGCGGCGTGTCCCGCGGTGAGCTCGCGCGCGAGATTGTAGACGATCCGCGGCGAGAGATCGCGCATGCAGCGGAAATGCCCGAGCGGGCACTCGCGCTTGAAGCACGGGCTGCACTCGATGTCGATCTTCGCGATGCGCGCGAACTGCGACAGCGGCGGCGTATAGGCGGGCGATGACGAGCCGAACAGGCCGACGATCGGCACGCCGACTGCCGCCGCGGCGTGCATCAGCCCCGAGTCGTTGCTGACGACGAGGGCGGCGGCCGACAGGAGGTCGATGGCGGTTCCGAGGTCGGTCCGTCCGGCGAGGTCGACCGTATCGGCGTCGCGGGCGTCGGGAAGGTCGACGATCGCGGCGGCGATCGGCCGGTCGTTCGGCGACCCGACGATCCACACGGCGTACCCGTCGCGCGCGAGCAGGCGCGCGAGCGCCGCGAAATGCTCGACGGGCCATCGTTTCGCCGGGCCGAATTCCGCACCCGGACAGAGGATTGCAACCGGACGCCGCCGGTCGAGCTCGAGCGCGCGAAGCGCGTCTTCGCGATTGCGCGCGTCGGGAACCAGCACCGGGCAAGGCGCCGCGGGCGGAGCGGCGCCACGCGGTGCCGCAAGTGCGGCGTAGCGCATCGCGAGCTGGGGCATTGCGCGGCGATCGAGCCGGCGCGCTTCGGTCAGCAGCCCGTGGCGCGCCTCGCCGACGTAGCCGATCCGCTGCGGAATGCGCGCGAACCACGGCACGAGGGCCGACTTCCACGTATTGGGCAGCACGTAGGCGTGCGTGTAGCGCCGGTCGCGAAGCGCCCGCCCGGCGCGCCTGCGCGCGCCGAGCGCGAAGCTGCCATGCGCGGCGGGTGCGTCGAGGATGCGCCCGACGCCGCGCATGCGCGCGTAGACCGGCGCACACCAGGGGGGCGCGACGACGTCGAGCGGCGCCGCGGCGCCGGCGTCACGCAGGCGCGCGAAGAGCGGCTCGGAGAGGATCGCGTCGCCGACCCAGGACGGCGCGACGACCAGTACGCGCGACTCAGCGATGACCGGTTGGCGGCTCACCCTCGTAGCGATAGCGCGTGCCGCAATACGGGCACTGCACCTCACCCTCGTCGACGATGTCGAAATAAACTCGTGGATGCGAGCTCCACAGCGGCATCGACGGATTCGGACAGAAGGCAGGAAGATCGGCCGCGCGCAGTACGACGAGCGGCATTTCGCGCGTCTCGGCCATCACTGCACCGGCGTGAGCCACGCGGCGTGCGCAGGGTCGCGGCCGTTGACGGTGTCGAAGAAGCGCTTCTGCAGCCGTTCGGTCACCGCGCCGCGGGTGCCGCTGCCGATCGGCCGGTGATCGAGCTCGCGGATCGGCGTCACTTCGGCCGCGGTCCCGGTGAAGAACGCCTCGTCGGCGACGTAGACCTCGTCGCGGGTGATCCGCCGCTCGACGACCTCGATGCCGAGTTCGCCGGCGAAGGTGATGATCGTCGCGCGCGTGATGCCGGCGAGCGCGCCGCCCGCGAGGTCGGGTGTGTG
The DNA here is from genome assembly GCA_018241785.1 of Pseudomonadota bacterium. Taxonomy (GTDB): domain Bacteria; phylum Pseudomonadota; class Gammaproteobacteria; order Burkholderiales; family Casimicrobiaceae; genus VBCG01. The sequence goes on from JAFEDF010000245.1 coordinate 13,048, forward strand.
CAGCGCGCCGTCGCGCACGATGAACACGTTCTCGCCCGAACCCTGACAGACGTAACCCTGCGGATCGAGCAGCATCGCCTCCTCGTAGCCGTCGTGGGTCGCTTCCTGGTTGGCGAGGATCGACACCGCGTAGTTCGACACCGCCTTGGCGCCGCACATCGTGATGTTCGGGTGGTGGTGCGTGAACGACGACGTGCGCACGCGGATGCCCTTCTCGAGCCCGTCGGCGCCGAGGTAGGCGCCCCACGGCCACGCCGCGATGGCGACGCGTACCGGGTTGGTCTTCGCGGCTACCCCCATCGCCTCGGAGCCGTAGAACGCGATCGGGCGGATGTAGCACGAATCGAGCTTGTTGGCGCGAACGACCTCGCGCTGCGCCTCGCGCAGCACCTCGGGCGTGAACGGCATCTGCATCGCGAAGATCCGCGCCGAGCGGAACAGCCGGTCGGTGTGGTCGGCGAGCCTGAAGATCGCCGGGCCGCGCGGGGTCTGGTAGCAGCGTACGCCCTCGAACACGCCCATGCCGTAATGCAGCGTGTGGGTGAGCACGTGCGTGGTCGCGTCGCGCCACGGCACCAGCTTGCCGTCGTACCAGATCCAGCCATCGCGGTCAGCCATCGACATGGCGGGTGTCTCCTCGTTGTCCAGCCGTCGATTCTAGCCGATCGCGTCCGGCGCCGAAGACGCTCGTCCACAGTGCGCCGACGGCGTGCCTTCTTGCCGCCTGCGGCAGCGGATCGACCCTCGCATGTGCGGCGCCGGTGAGGCGAATGCGATGCTGCAGGCGGCGGAACTCGCGGTACGCGTCGGCCGCTGCATGCGCGATCCCGGCGTCGACGAGGCCCGCGTTGCCGGCGATCTCGAGCAGCGCGATGTTGCCGAGGTTTCGCGTGAGCTCGCGATGGCGGTGCGCGTGCGCGAGTACGAGGTACTGGACGGCGAACTCGATGTCGACCATGCCGCCGCGATCGTGCTTGAGGTCGAAGCTGCCGGTGCGGTTGACGTGCCCGGCCGCCATCCGCTTCCTCATGTCGATCACGTCGGACGCGAGCTTCGCGGGATCGCGCGGAAGGCGCAGCACGTCGTCACGGACCGCCTCGAAGGCGGCGCCGAGCGCCGCGTCCCCGGCCACGTAGCGCGCGCGCGTCAGCGCCTGGTGCTCCCACGTCCATGCATCGTGCCGCTGATAGCGCTCGAACGCGGCGAGCGACGACACGAGCAGGCCCTTGGCGCCGTCGGGGCGCAGCCTGAGGTCGGTGTCGTAAAGACGCCCCGCCGCGGTCGCGCTCGACAGCCACGTGTTGATGCGCTGGACGAGGCGCGTGTAGCGCTCCTGCACCGGGTCGTCGCCCGCCGCGTCAGGATCGCGGTCGTAGAGGAAGACGAGGTCGAGATCGGAGGCATAGCCGAGTTCCTTGCCGCCGAGCTTGCCGTAGCCGACGATCGCGAAACGCGGCGGCAACGCGTCGTCGCCCTGCAGGAGCGCCCAGCAGCCGCGCAGCGTCGCGTCGAGCACCACGTCGGCGAGTGCGGAGAGGTGGTCGGCGAGCCGTTCGACGCTGAGCTGGCCGGAGAGGTCCTGCGCGAGCAGCCTGAAGGTCTGCGCATGCTGGAAGTGGCGCAGCGCATCCATCGACGCCTCGGCGTCGCCGCGCACCGCCGACATCGCCGCGCCGAGTTCGCGCCGCCAGGCATCCCAGTCGGGCGGAGTGAGGAGCACGCGCGCATCGAGGAGCTCGTCGAGGAGGAGCGGCCGTCGCGTCAGGTAGTCGGCCGCCCACGCCGAAGCGCCCATCAGGTGGGCGATCCGCGGCAGCAGGGGCGGGTGCTCGACGAGGAGCGCGAGATAGGCGCTGCGCCGGCTGATCGCCTCGAGCAGCGCGAGCAGGCGCCGCGCGATCGCGCCCGCCGGAGCGATCGAGCTGCGCTGCCCGGCGGCGGCTTCGAGAAACGCCGGCACCAGGCGGTCGACGCGCTCGCGCGACGGCGCCGGCAGCTGCAGGTAACGCGGGCTCGCGCGAAACTGCACGAGCGTCGCGACGAGCGCCTCGGCGTCGTCGTAGCCTTCGGCGCCGAGCCAGGCGAGCGTCGCTGCGTCGGGCCGCGGGTCGTCCCACAGGCGCTCGTAGCCTCCGCGCGTGTGTCCAGCGTCGACAGGATCTTCGGGTGCCTCGAACACCGCCGCGAACTGGCGGCCGACCTCGCGACGCCAGCCGTCGAGCTCGGCGTCGAAAGCCTCGACGGTCGTGCAGTTCATCGAGGAAGCGAGCGCCGCACGCTCGATGCGGTCGTCGGGCAGGCGCTGCGTTTGCCGGTCGTCGCGATACTGCAGCCGGTGCTCGACCGTGCGCAGGCAGCGATAGCCGCCTTCGAGCGTGTGAACGGCGTGGCCATCGAGTGTGCCGCGCCGGGCGAGGAGGGCGAGCGCTTCGAGCGTGCCGCGAACCTGAAGCGCGGGTTCGCGGCCGCCGCGCACGATCTGCAGTGCCTGCACGACGAATTCGATCTCGCGAATGCCGCCGGGACCGAGCTTGACGTCGTCGCGGGCGTCGCGGCGCCGCGACTGTTCGCGGATCTGCCGGTGAATCCCGCGCAGCCCGTCGTAGGCGTCGTAGTCGAGATATTTGCGGTAGACGAAAGGCGTGACGAGCGCCATCAGCTCGTCGTGGCGCGAGCCGGTCAGCGGGCGCGCCTTGAGCCACGCATAGCGCTCCCAGGCGCGCCCCTGGGTCACGAGATATTGCTCGAGGGCGGCGAACGAGAGCGTGAGCGGCCCGCTCTCGCCGTAAGGCCGCAGCCGCGTGTCGACGCGGAACACGTAGCCGTCGGCGTCGACGTCGGCGAGCGCCGTGGCGATCCTGCGTCCGAGGCGATCGAAGTACTCGCGATTGGACAAGGGCTTCGCACCCGTGGTCTCGCCCTCCTCCGGGTAGACGAACACGATGTCGATGTCGGACGAGACGTTGAGCTCGCTGCCGCCGAGCTTGCCCATCGCGACGACGATGAGCTCCTGCGCGGCGGCGCTGTCGCCGCCGACCGGCGCCCCGTGCACGGCGGCGAGCGCCGCCGCATGCAGGCGCGTGGCAGCCGTGACGGCGATCTCGGCGAGCGTGGTCATCGTCGCGACGACTTCTTCGAGCGCTGCACGGCGCGAGAGGTCGCGCGCGAGCGTGTGGAGGAACACCCGCCGCCGCAGCCGGCGCAGTGCACGCGCGAGCGCCGCGGCGTCACCCGAGCTCACCGCGGAGTCGACCGTGGCATGCGCATCGGTCCACGCGAACACATCGTCGACGGTCGCGGCGAGCTCGTCGCGCAGCGCAGGCTCGGCGTCGAGGCATCGCGACGCATAGCGGCTGAACGCGAGCGCGGATTCGAGGTCGTTCATTGGGCTGGATCGCGGGGGGCCGGTGCAGTCGAGCGCGACCGTTCCGCTACAATCGCTGCGAGCTGCCTCCATTATGCCTTCGCCTCAGTCGTCCCTGCGTCCGGTCGCCTTCGTGCTGCGGATCGCGGTGTGGGCCGGGGTGCTCGCGGTCGGCCTGTTCTGTGCCGTGCTCCTCGGCGTGCGCTTTGTCGCGTTTCCCCAGGTCGAGGCGCATCGCGACGACCTCGCACGCTGGCTCGGCGCGAGGATCGGCCAGCCCGTCTCGATCGGCTCGGTGACGACCGGCTGGAACGGCTGGAATCCGCGGCTGTCGATTCGGGACCTGCGCGTCGGAGCTGCCGTCGGTGGCGCGCCCGCGCTTCTCGACCTGCCGCGGGTCGACCTCGTGGTCGCGTGGACGTCGCTGCCGCTCCTCGAGCTGCGGCTGAAGGAGCTGTCGATCCAGTCGCCGCGCCTGTTCGTGCGGCGCGACGTTCGCGGCCGGCTTCACGTCGCGGGCATCGAGGTCGCCAACGACGATGTGACCGGCGACGCGGCTGTCGCCGACTGGGTGCTGCGCCAGCGGCGGGTCGTCGTGCACGACGCGCTGCTCGTGTGGAACGACGAGTATCGCGGCGCGCCGCAACTGATCCTCGACCACGTCGACTTCCGCCTCGACCGGCGCTTCGGCCGCGTACGCATCGGCCTCACCGGGGTGCCGCCGCCGGAGATCGCGGCTCCGCTCGACCTGCGAGCGGATCTTTCGCGCGGAGCGCTGTTGACACCCGGCAGCTTCGACGGACGCGTCTACGTCCGGCTCGATTACGCCGATCTCGCCGCGTGGTCGGGGTGGTTGCCGCTCCCCGTTCCGATCGACCGCGGCGAGGGTGCGCTGCGCATGTGGATCGACGTAAAGGCTTCGCAGCCGGTGCACGTCGTTTCCGATCTCGAGGTCAGCGGTCTCAGGATGACGCTCGACCCGGCGCTCACACCGCTGGCGCTCGCGCGCGCTTCCGGACGCGTCGACTGGACGCGTGGCGGCGACCGGCAGGCGATCCGCATCGAGCATCTCGCGCTGACGCTCCCCGACGGTGTGACGACGGCGTCGGGGCGCATCGACATCGACCTCGACGGAGGCGCCGGCGGCAACCTCCCGCACGGTCGCGTCGCCTTCGATCGCCTCGAACTCGGGCCGCTCGCGGAGGTCGGCGCGCACCTGCCGCTGCCCGCGCGCTGGCGCGCCGCGCTCGTGCAATTCGCGCCGCGCGGAACGCTTGCCGACGGGAAGCTCGACTGGACCGGTGACGCCGCGAGCCCCGACACGTTCGCCGGAAGCGCGCGTTTCACCGGCGCCAGCATGGCTGCGCAGGGCGCGTGGCCGGGCTTCGACGGACTGAGCGGGAGCGTCGCCGGCGACCAGGATCATGGAACGATCGCCGTCAGCGCCGCGCACGCGGCCATCGCGCTTCCAAAGGTGCTCGCGGCGCCGGTCACGCTCGATTCGGCGCACGGGAGGATCGAGTGGGACCGCCGCGACGGGCCGCTCAAGGTCGGTTTCGACGCAGTCGATTTCGCCAATGCCGATGCCGCGGGCACCGCCACGGGGTCGTGGCAGGACGACGGCAACGGCCCCGGGCGAGTGAGGCTCACCGCGCATCTCGCGCGGGCGAACATCGCTGCCGTGTCGCGCTACGTCCCGTCGGGCGTTCCTGCGCAGGTGCGTGAGTGGCTGCACCGCGCCCTCGTCCGAGGCACGGTGACCGATGCGACGATCACGCTCGACGGCGATCTCGCCGAATTCCCGTTTCGGGCCGGGTCCAGCGGCCGCTTCGCCGTCGACGCACGCGCACGTGACGCGACCCTCGCGTACGCGGACGGCTGGCCGAGCCTGACCGGCATCGACGCCGACGTCCGCTTCGCCGGTCCCGGCCTCGCGATCGACGCCACCCGCGGACAGGTGCTCGGTGCACAGATCACGCGTGCGCAGGTAGGCATTCGCGACCTCGGCGACAGCAATCCGGTACTCACGGTCAGCGGCGGCGCGAACGGCCCGACCGCGAGCTTCTTCGACTTCGTCGCGAAGAGCCCGGTGTCCGCGTGGACGAACCATCTCGCCGACTCGATCGCCGCGAGCGGCAATGCCCATCTGGCGCTCGGCTTCGCGCTGCCCCTCGACACGCCGGAGAAGGTGACGGTCGACGGGACGCTCGGCCTCGACGGCAACGTGCTGCAGGCCGGCGGCGCGCCGCCGGTCGACGCGCTCTCGGGCGACATCCGATTTACGCAGGGCGGGGTCGAGGCGAAGGCACTTTCCGGGCGCGTGCTCGGCGGTCCGGTGAGCCTGACGGTGAGCGGGAGCGGCGACACGGTCGCGCTCGCGGCGACCGGGACCGCCGATCTCGGCCGGCTTCACGACGCGTTCCCGCTCGCGTGGATGGACCGCCTGACCGGCCGCGCGCCGTGGACGCTCGACGCCCGCATGCAAGACGGCGACCTCGAGTGGACGTCCGACGCGACACTCACCGACGCGGTCGTCGATCTGCCGGCCCCGCTTGCGAAGCCGGCCGGCGTCGCCGCGGTGCTGCACATCGAGCGCCGCGCGCGCGGACCGCGCGCCGACCGGCTGGCGATCGACTGCTCGCTCGCCGATCCGCTGCACGTGATCGTCGATCGCCGCGACGACGGCGCCGGGATGCGCGTGCGGCGCGTGCGGCTCGTGTTCGGCGATGCGCCGCCAACGCCGGTGGCGGGCGCCGCGGCGGAGGACACCGGCGGGAACTCGGTTCGCGGCACCGTCGCGACGCTCGACGGCGACGGCTGGCTCGCGCTGGCCCGGTCTCGCGCGTCCGGCGTGGGCTACTCGGCGCTCGAGCCGCTGCGCTTCGACGTCGACGCCGGGACCCTCGTGCTCGCCGGGCGTGCGTTCGCCCGCACGCGGATCGATGCCGTGCGGAGCGCTTCGCGCTGGCAGGTGACGTTGGGCGGGCGCGATCTCGACGGGCGCGTCACCTGGCAGCCGGCGAGTGCCACCGACCCGCACGGGCGAATGGTCGCGCGCCTCGCACGCCTCGCGCTGCCGCCGATGCCGGGTGGTGGAGCCCGGCCCGCCGGCGATGCGGCGTCGGCAGCCGAGCGCGCCTCGTCGTGGCCCTCGCTCGATCTCGAGGCGACCACGTTCGTCTCGCGCGGGCACGCGCTCGGCACCCTCGACATCGTCGCCGAGCCGGAAGGGAAGGACTGGAGCATTCGCAAGCTCGCCATCGCCAACGACTATGGACGCATCGATGCGCAGGGCGTGTGGCGTGCATCCGCCCCCGCCCCGACGACGACGCTCGACGGCAGCGTCGACGTCAAGGAGGCCGGCGACTTCATGGCGCGGTTCGGGTGGCCCAACGTCGTCAAGGGCACGCCGACGAAGATCGCGGGGAGCATCACGTGGACGGGCTCGCCGGCCGACTTCGACTATGCTTCGCTGTCGGGGGCCTTCACGCTCGACGCGGGCGCGGGCCAGTTCACGAAGATCGAGCCGGGCGTCGGCAGGCTGCTCGGCGTGCTGTCGCTGCAGGCGCTGCCGCGACGGATCGCGCTCGATTTCCGCGACGTGTTCAGCGCGGGCTTCGCCTTCGACAAGGCTGCGGGGAAAGTGACGATGCACGAAGGGGTCATGCATACTGACGACCTCCGGCTCACCGGCCCGTCGGCGGTGGTCGACATCGCTGGCGACGCCGACCTCGCGCGCGAGACGCAGCATCTCAAGGTGCGCGTCGAGCCGGCGCTCGCGAGCGGGGTCTCGGCGGGCGCGGCCGCGCTGTTCCTCGCCAACCCGCTGATCGGCGCGGCGGTCGGTGCCGGCGCGCTGCTCGCGCAGAAGCTTCTCAACAATCCGGTCGACCAGCTCTTCAGCTACGAATACCTGGTGACCGGCAACTGGGACGATCCGGTCGTGACGCGCGCCGCTGCGCGCGGTGACCTGCGCAGCGTGGCGCCCACGCGATGACGGCCGAAAGGATTCCCGCGATGCGCATCGCCGCGATCCAGATGAACTCGGGCGCCGACGTCGGCGCCAACCTGCGCGAGGCCGCTGATCTCGTCGGCGAAGCTGCGGCCGCCGGGGCGCAGCTTGCCGTGCTGCCGGAGAACTTCGGCCTGATGGGTGCGCATGCGCGCGACAAGCTCGCTGTGCAGGAGGCCGACGGCTCGGGCCCGCAGCAGGCGTTCCTGGCGGACGCCGCGCGGCGCCACCGGATGCACGTGATCGGCGGCAGCGTTCCGCTTGCGTCGGGCACGCCCGGCCGCGTCTGGCAGGCGCTGCTCGCCTACGACCCCGATGGACGGCGCAGCGCCCGCTACGACAAGATCCACCTCTTTCGCTTCAGCGACGGCGACGAGGACTACGACGAGGCGAGAACGATCCTTCCCGGCCGCAGCGCCGTCTGCCTCGGCACCCCCGGGGGCCGCGTCGGCCTCTCGATCTGCTACGACCTGCGCTTTCCGGAACTCTATCGAAGCTTCGGCGACGTGGCGCTGATCGTGGTCCCGGCGGCATTCACCTTCCGCACCGGTGAAGCTCACTGGGAGACGCTCATCCGCGCGCGTGCGATCGAGAACCAGTGCTACGTCGCCGCGGCGGCGCAGGCCGGCTTGCACCCGGGCGGGCGCCGGACCTTCGGCCACTCGATGATCGTCGATCCGTGGGGCGTCGTCGTCGCTTCGCGCGCCGAGGGACCCGGCGTGGTGATTGCCGACGTCGATCCGATGCGTATCGCCGACGTCCGCCGCCGCCTTCCCGCGCTCGAGCACCGCAGCGCGGCCGACACGCACTGATACGACGGCGCCGTCGCGTTCGCTCAGCCCGGCGCGCGCAGCAGCACGATCACCGCACCACTGCCTCCCGCGTGACGCGGCGCCTCGCAGTACGCGAGCACCTCGTCCCATTGCGCGAGCCAGCGGCGAACCTTTCCTTTCAGCACCGGCTCGCGGTTACGCGAGCTCAGCCCCTTGCCGTGGATGACACGGATGCAGCGAATGCCGCGGCCGCGTGCGGCGATGACGAAGTCCGACAGCGTGTCGTGCGCTTCGTCGACGGTGAGGCCGTGCAGGTCGAGCTCGTCCTGGACCGACCAGTGGCCGCGCCGCAGCCGTGCGAGGACGTCGACGCCGAGGCCCGCTCGCAGGTGCGTCTGCGCAGCCTCGAGTTCCTGGCCGATCTCCCACGACGCGGGCGAAGGCTCGGCTCCCCACTTCGAGAGCGCGAGTGCCTCGCGCTCGTCGGCAAGATGCTGCCTCGCGACGGGTACCGGTCGCCGTTGCGACCGCACGCGCGCGACACGCGCGGCGAGCGGCGTGACGTCGCCGAATGCGGAGGCGAGATCGATGTCTGCGCGCACCGCGGCCGGGCGCGTCGCCGCCGGGCCCTCGTGCGCGACCGGAGCCCGTTGTTTCGCCGCCGAAGCCGGCTTGGCGGCAGGCTTGCGCGAACGTGCCGTCCGCGAGGCCGCGTCGCCTGTGGGAACGGACCCGAGCAGCCGTTTCAGGTCGGCAAGGCGTGCCATCGGATCGCTTGCGCCGCACCGCGCGACGTCAGGCGGGCGCCGTCTCCCGGGCGGGGATGGTCGCAGGTTGCGTGGCAAGCCACGCGTCGGCGTCGAGCGCGGCCATGCAGCCGGTGCCGGCCGAGGTAACTGCCTGCCGGTAGATCGGGTCGGCGACGTCTCCGGCGGCGAACACCCCGGGAACGCTGGTGGCGGTGGCGTTGCCGCTGCTGCCGCCGCGCACGCGGATGTAACCGCCGTCCATCTCGAGCTGCGACTCGAAGAGGGTGGTGTTCGGCGTATGCCCGATCGCGACGAAGAGCCCGTGCACGGCGAGCGTGCGCTTCGCGCCGCTGCGTACGTCGGCGATGCGCACTCCGGTGACGCCCGAAGTGTCGCCGAGCACTTCGTCGACGACGTGATGCCACGCGATGTCGACGTTGCCTCCGCGCGTCTTCGCGAGCAGGCGATCGACGAGGATCGCCTCGGCGCGAAAACGCTCGCGCCGATGCACGACGGTGACATGCCTCGCGATGTTCGACAGGTAGAGCGCCTCCTCGACGGCCGAGTTGCCCCCGCCCACCACTGCGACGTCGCGATCCTTGTAGAAGAAGCCGTCGCAGGTCGCGCATGCGGATACGCCGCGGCCCATGAACATCTGCTCGGACGCGAGGCCGAGATAGCGCGCCGTCGCGCCCGTCGCGACAATCAGCGCGTCGCAGGTGTAGCTCGCGTTGTCGCCGGTCAGCGCGAACGGGCGCTTCGCAAGATCGACCGCGGTGATGTGGTCGAACACGATGTCGGTTTCGAAGCGCAACGCGTGCTTGCGGAAGCGCTCCATCAGGTCGGGGCCCATCACGCCGTCGGCGTCCGCCGGCCAGTTGTCGACCTCGGTGGTCGTCATCAGCTGGCCGCCCTGCGCGAGCCCGGTGACCAGCATCGGGCGCAGATTCGCACGTGCGGCGTATACTGCTGCCGTGTATCCGGCGGGCCCGGAACCGAGGATCAAGACGCGAGCGTGTTTCGCGGGCATGGCCAATCATCCTTCGATCGAAAGCAGCCGAGTTTAATGGAAATGGGGGCGCGGCTCCCCACCGCAAGCGCCGAGCGCATCGCGTCGGCCCGTGCGTCGCGCATCGCCGTACCGCTATAATGGCCGTTCTGAGCCTCTAGCGGCAACCGGATGTTTTTCAAGAGAAATGGCAACCGGCGCCGCCGTGGCAGCGAGCCGCCTCGCGCGCTTCCTCCGCGCTTCGCCCGGCTGGTGCGCGAGTCGCGGTGGCTGCTCGTCGTCGCGGGCTTCGTCTACCTCGCGCTGATCCTCGCGACGTACACCCGCAGCGACCCCGGCTGGTCGTATTCCGGCACCGGCGCGCCGCTCGGCAATCGCGGCGGCGTCGTCGGCGCATGGCTCGCCGACCTGCTGCTCTACCTGTTCGGCTGGTCGGCGTGGTGGTGCGTCGCGGGCGGCGTCGTGCTCGTCGTCGCAGGCTATCGGCGCGTCGTGCGGCCCGAGCATCGCAGCGAGCATCCGCTGGTGCTCGGCACGCTCGGCTTCGCGCTCGTGCTGCTGTCGAGCGCGGCGCTCGAGGCCCTGCACATCCTGCGGCTTCCCGTCGTTCTTCCGCTCGCTGCGGGCGGTGCGCTCGGCGACCTCATCGGCGGCGCGCTGGCAGGCGCGGCCGGCTTCAACGGGGCCGCGCTGCTGCTCCTCGTGCTGTTCGCGATCGGCACGTCGCTCCTCTTCGGCGTGTCGTGGCTGCGCGTGATGGAAGGCATCGGCGCGTCGCTCGAAGGCACCTTCCTGAAGCTTCGCCGCCGCCACGAGGAGGCGGTCGACCGGCGCATCGGCGTCGAGCGCGCGGCGGAGCGCGAGTCGGCCGTCGAGCAACTGCGCGAGGAGACCGCGCAGCGCGAGCCGACGCTGGTCGTGCCCCCGGCCGCGAGCCCACCCCGCTCGGAGCGAGTGATCCGCGAGCGGCAGCGCCCGCTCTTCACCGACATGCCCGATTCGCCGCTGCCTCCGCTCGCGCTGCTCGAGGAGGCTCCCGCGGCCGCCGAAGCGGTGAGCGCCGAGACGCTCGAATTCACGTCGCGGCTGATCGAGCGCAAGCTCGCCGACTTCGGCGTCGCGGTGAAAGTGATTGCCGCGTACCCGGGGCCGGTGATCACGCGCTACGAGATCGAGCCCGCCGTCGGCGTCAAGGGCGTGCAGATCGTCAACCTGATGAAGGATCTCGCGCGTGCGCTGTCGGTGGTGTCGATCCGCGTCGTCGAGACGATCCCCGGCAAGTCGTGCATGGCGCTCGAGTTGCCCAACCCGCGCCGGCAGATCGTGCGCCTGGTCGAGATCCTCGCGACGACGACCTACAACGACGCGCCCGGGATGCTGACGCTGGCGCTCGGCAAGGACATCGCAGGCAAGCCGGTGATCGCCGATCTCGCGCGGATGCCGCACCTGCTCGTCGCGGGCACCACCGGGTCGGGGAAATCGGTCGCCGTCAACGCGATGATCCTGTCGCTCCTCTACAAGGCCGAGCCGCGCGAGGTGCGCCTCATCTTCATCGATCCCAAGATGCTCGAGCTGTCGGTCTACGACGGCATCCCGCATCTGCTCGCCCCGGTCGTCACCGACATGAAGCTCGCGCCGAACGCACTCAACTGGTGCGTCGGCGAGATGGAGCGGCGCTACCGCCTGATGTCGCAGCTGGGCGTGCGCAACCTCGCGGGCTACAACCAGAAGGTGATCGAAGCGCGCAAGGCCGGCACACCGCTCGTCCATCCGGCCCCCGCAGCCGGCATCGAGCCCGAGCCGCTCGAGGAAATGCCGCTCGTCGTGGTCGTCGTCGACGAGCTCGCCGACCTGATGATGGTCACCGGCAAGAAGATCGAGGAGTTGATCGCACGCATCGCCCAGAAGGCGCGCGCTGCAGGCATTCACCTGATCCTCGCCACGCAGCGGCCGTCGGTCGACGTCATCACTGGGCTCATCAAGGCCAACATCCCGTCGCGGATCGCCTTCCAGGTCGCAAGCCGGGTCGATTCGCGGACCATCCTCGACCAGATGGGTGCGGAGACGCTGCTCGGGCAGGGCGACATGCTTTACCTGCCTCCGGGAACCGGCTACCCGCTGCGCGTGCACGGCGCGTTCGTATCCGACGCCGAGGTTCACCGCGTCGTCGAGCACCTCAAGTCGCAGGGCGCTCCCCAATACGTCGAAGGGCTCCTCGAGGGCGGTGCCACGGCCGACGGCGATTCCGACGCCGGCGTCGCGGAGGGCGCCGATGCGGAATCCGACCCGATGTACGACCAGGCCGTTGCCGTCGTGCTGAAAACGCGGCGCCCGTCGATCTCGCTCGTGCAGCGGCACCTGCGGATCGGCTACAACCGCGCGGCGCGCCTGATCGAGCAGATGGAACGCGCCGGGATGGTGTCGCCGATGCAGTCCAACGGCAATCGCGAGGTGCTGGTGCCCGCGGTCAAGGGCGAAGCGTGATCGTGCGCCGGGCCGTGACCGGTACGGCGATTCTGGCCGCGCTCGGCTGCGCCCCGGCAGCAGCGGGACCGATCCACATCTATCGCACCGGCCCGCAATTCTGCCCGCACGACCGCGCTCCCGATTCCCCGCGGATCACCGCCGCGCAGGCGATCGAGCGCGCGCTCGCGCTGCTCCCGGACCACTTCTGCGGGCCGACGTGGTTCGTCAGCGGCTGCGATGCCGAGCCCGAATTCGCCGAAAACGCCTGGCGCGTCTTCGTGCGCCAGTACAAGCTGCGCGACGGCGCGCGCGATTTCGGCGGGCTGGAGCACACCTACGTGGTGCTGGATCGCGTCGGCAACTGCTACGCGAACATTCCCGGCACCGTCGAAGGATCGACGCACGAGTGAGCGCCGCGCGGCGAAGCCGGAGGCCCGAAGGGCGCGTCGCGGCGCGAGCGAGGGAGGCCGACGCGCGGGCGTCACGCGGCACGCGGGCGACTCAAGGAGGCCGAGAGTGAGCGCCGCGCGGCGAAGCCGGAGGCCCGAAGGGCGCGTCGCGGCGCGAGCGAGGGAGGTCGACGCGCGGGCGTCGCGCGGCACGCGGGCGACTCAAGGAGGCCGAGAGTGAGCGCCGCGCGGCGAAGCCGGAGGCCCGAATGGCGCGTCGCGGCGCGAGCGAGGGAGGCCGACGCGCGGGCGTCGCGGGGCACGCGGGCGACTCAAGGAGGCCGAGAGTGAGCGCCGCGCGGCGAAGCCTCATGCGTGCGCTGGTGCTCGCCGCGTCGCTCGCGGCGACGGGCGCAAGCGCGTCGGGGCTCGACGAACTGCACGCATTTCTCGCAGGCACGCACAGCGCGACCGCCGACTTCCGGCAGACCGTCACGCGCCGCGGCGGCCGCCCGGAGCAGCAGTCGTCGGGGACGTTCGCCTTCGAGCGCCCGGGGCGCTTCCGCTGGGTGTACGACAAGCCCTATGCGCAGGTGATCGTCGGCGACGGGCAACGCGTCTGGGTCTATGACCGCGATCTCAACCAGGTGATGGTGCGCACCATCGACGCGGCGCTCGGGCAGACGCCTGCGGCGCTCCTCGCAGGGGACAACGAACTGGAGAAGAACTTCACGCTCGTCGCATCAGGCGATGCCGACGGGCTCGCCTGGGTCGACGCGGTGCCGAACGCGCGCGATTCGCAGTTCAAGCGCATCCGCATCGGGTTCGCGCAGGATCTGCCGAGGCGGATGGAACTCACCGACGCGTTCGGGCAGACGACGACCCTCGTCTTCGACGACATGAAGCGCAACCCGTCGCTCACGGCAGGACTGTTTGCCTTCACGCCGCCGAAAGGCGCCGACGTCGTCGGCGAATAGCCGCCCGTCGACGCGCGGCGCCTCGTCCCCGACCGAGATGGATCCCGAGCGGCCCTCCGGAATCGCCCCTGATCTCTTCGGAGGGCCCGCAGACGAGCCCGGTGCGCCGGCGCCGCAGGCGGAGCGCGGCGTGCACGACGCAGGCGCGCGCATTCCGCTCGCCGAGCGCCTGCGGCCGACGACGATCGACGAGGTCGTCGGCCAGCGCCACCTGCTCGCTCCGGGGCGGCCGCTCGCCGTCGCGTGGGCGTCCGGCACTCCGCATTCGATGATCCTGTGGGGCCCGCCGGGGAGCGGAAAGACGACCCTCGCGCAACTCCTCGCGCGGAGGTTCAACGCCGAGTTCATCGCCATCTCGGCGGTGCTCTCGGGCGTGAAGGATATCCGCGATGCCGTGGCGCGCGCGCAGAAGGTGCGTGCCGAGTCCGGCCGCGCGACGATCCTCTTCGTCGACGAAGTCCATCGCTTCAACAAGGCGCAGCAGGATGCGTTTCTCCCGCACGTCGAGCGCGGCCTCCTGACGTTCATCGGCGCGACGACCGAGAACCCGTCGTTCGAGGTGATCGGTGCGCTGCTGTCGCGCTCCACCGTCTACGTGCTCCAACCGCTCTCGATGGACGAGCTCGGCCAGGTCCTCGATCGGGCACTGGCGGCGCTCCCGGCTGCGCTCGCGGTCGACGCGGGGGCGCGCGATGCGATCGTCGCCTACGCCGACGGCGATGCGCGCCGCCTCGTCAATCTGGTCGAGCAGCTCGGCACCGCGGCGGCGGATGCGAAGCGCAGCACGATCGACGTCGGTTTCGTCGAGAACGCGATCGCCCGCAGCCTGCGCCGCTTCGACAAGGGCGGCGAGGCGTTCTACGACCAGATCTCCGCGTTGCACAAGTCGGTGCGCGGCTCGGATCCCGATGCGGCGCTGTATTGGATGTGCCGGATGCTCGATGGCGGCGCCGACCCGCGCTACGTCGGACGGCGCATGGTGCGCATGGCGAGCGAGGACATCGGCCTCGCCGATCCGCGCGCGCTCGGCCTCGCGCTCGACGCCGTGGCGGCGTGGGAGCGGCTGGGCTCGCCCGAGGGCGACCTGGCGCTCGCCGAGTGCGTGCTCTACCTCGCCTGCGCGCCGAAGAGCAACGCCGCCTACGTGGCCTACGGTGCCGCGCGAAGCTTCATCGCCGATGACCTCTCGCGCCCGGTTCCGCTGCGTCTTCGCAACGCACCGACGCGGCTGATGGGCGAGCTCGGCTACGGCAAGGGGTACCGCTACGCGCACGACGAGCCGGGCGCGCACGCCGCAGGTGAGCGCTACCTCCCCGACGGGATGCCCGAGCAGCGCTTCTACCATCCCTCGGAGCGCGGCGCCGAGCTGCGCATCGGCGAGCGGCTGGCCGAGCTGCGGGCGCGCGATGCCGCTGCCCGCGAGGCCGCCGATCGCGCAACCGCCGATCGTGCAAGCGGCGATCGTGCAACCGGCGATCGTGCCACCGGCCGCGATGCCGGCGATCGCAGTGACGGCACTCCCGGCGACCCGCGGCCGCAGTCGTCGTAGCGACGTCTGCTAACATCGACACATGCTCGACGTCCAGCTCCTGCGCCACGATCTCGCGCGCGTCGCCGACGCGCTCGCGCTGCGAGGAGTCACGCTCGACACGGCGCGCTTCGAAGCGCTCGAGCGCGAGCGCAAGACCGTGCAGACGCGTACGCAGGCGTTGCAGGCGACGCGCAACTCGCTGTCGAAGGCGATCGGCGCAGCGAGGAGCAGCGGCGGTGACTCCGCGCCGCTCCTCGCGCAGGCTGCCGAGCTCGGCGACGAGCAGAAGCGGCTCGAACACGAGCTCGACGACGTGCAGGCGCGGCTGCGCGATTTCCTGCTCGAACTGCCCAACCTCACGCACCCGTCGACGCCGGCGGGCCGCTCGGCGGAGGACAACATCGAAGTGCGGCGCGTCGGCACGCCGCGCGAGTTCGGCTTTCGCGTGCGCGACCACGTCGAGCTCGGCGAAGGGCTCGGCATGCTCGACTTCGAGACCGCGGCGAAGCTCTCGGGCGCGCGCTTCTCGTTCCTGCGCGGGCCGCTCGCCAGGGTGCACCGTGCGCTCGCGCAGTTCATGCTCGACACCCACGTCGGCGAGCACGGCTACACCGAGTGCTACACCCCTTACATCGTCGATGCATCGGCGCTCGTCGGCACGACGCAGCTGCCGAAGTTCGAGGCCGACATGTTCGCGGTAATCCGCGGAGGCCGTTCGCCCGCCGACGGCGGCGAGCGTCAGTACCTGATCTCGACGGCCGAGATCACGCTCACCAACTCGGTGCGCGAGCGCATTCTCGCCGCCGACGCACTGCCGCTGAAGCTCACCGCGCATACGCCGTGCTTCCGTTCGGAGGCGGGAAGCTACGGCAAGGACACGCGCGGCATGATCCGCCAGCACCAGTTCGACAAGGTCGAGCTCGTGCAGGTGGTGCGTCCGGAGGACTCGTACGCGGCGCTGGAGGAGCTCACCCGGCACGCCGAAGCGATCCTCGTCAGGCTCGGGCTGCCGTATCGCGTGATGGCGCTGTGCACCGGCGACATCGGTTTCGCCTCGGCGAAGACCTACGACCTCGAAGTGTGGCTGCCGGGACAGAGCGCGTATCGCGAGATATCGTCGTGCTCGAACTGCGAGGCGTTCCAGGCGCGCCGCATGCAGGCGCGCTACCGCAGCGCGCAGGGCAAGCCCGAGCTCGTGCACACGCTGAACGGGTCCGGCCTTGCGGTCGGGCGCACGCTCGTTGCGCTGATGGAGAACTTCCAGCGCGAGGACGGCTCGATCGCGATCCCACCCGCGCTGCGCCCGTACCTCGGCGGCCAGGAGCTGATCGCTCGCCCGGCCTAGGGAAGCTCTGCGAAACGGGAGCATCCCCACCGCTTCCCGGCGCAGCCGATCGCTGAAACAGGGGCCGCTCCCGTTTCGCAGAGCTTCCCTCGAGGGCGAACCGCCGGTCAGCGCATGTTGCCGGTGTGTCCCAGCGAGTAGCGTCCGGGCTGCGGCCAGACCGTCAACCCGTGCGGCTCGCGCCCGACCGCAATCTGCTGCACCGCGCCCGACGTCGTGTCGACGACGTAGACGACGTTGTCGAAGCGCCCGGACAGCCACAACTCCTTGCCGTCGGCGCTGACGTTGCCCATGTCGGGGCTGCCGCCGCCGGGGATCGGCCACGTCTTCACGACCTTGCGCGTCGCGAAGTCGATCACCGACACGCTGCCGGGACCGTGGGGCTTGCCGTGGATGTGGTTGGAGCCGCGATTGGCGACGTAGAGAAAGCGCCCGTCGCGGCTCGGGTAGAGGCCGTGGGTGCCGACGCCCGTCGGGATGAAGCCGATCTCGCGAAATGATGCGCCATCGACGACGAAGACGCCGTCGGCGAGCATGTCGGCCACGTAGAACACGCTTCCGTCCGGACTGATGCGGATGTCCTGCGGCATGCCGCCGCGCGAGAGCTTGAGGTAGCCGACGACCGTGTGCGTCGTGAAGTCGATCTTCACGAGCTGGCCGTCGAACTCGCAGGTGAAGATCGCGTAGCGTCCGTCGATCGAGAAGTCGGCGTGATTGACCCCGGCGCAGCCGGGAACCGGGATCGACGATTGCAGCGCCATCGTCTTCGGATCGCGCAGGTCGAGCCGCTTCAGCGCCTCGGCGACGACGATCGCCGAGCGTCCGTCGGGCGTGAAATACATGTTGTAGGGATCGTCGACGGCGAGCGGCTTGCCCGGCTTGCCGGTGCGCGGATCGATCGGCGTCAGGCTGCCGTCGGTGCGTCCCTCGGCGTTGTTCGCGACCCACAGCGTCGACAGGTCCCACGACGGCACGACGTGCTGCGGGTTGATTCCGACGCGAAAGTGGCGGATCACCTTGCGCGTCGCCTGGTCGATCACGTAGACGTCATCGGACTGCACGTCGGGCACGTAGACGAGCGGGAGCGCATCGCGCACCGCAGGGCTCATCCGGTTCGCCGCGGCTTCGCTGTAGAGATTGGACGGGTCGATGACCGGAGGCATTCCGGCGACGGTCTCGATCGGCGCGGGCGCAGCGGGAAGGGCCGTGGACGGGAACGCGACCAGCGTCGCGACGGCGGCGACAACGCCAATGGTTCGCATGATCATGGCGCAATTGTACCGGTCTTCGTCGCCGCAGGCGTGCGGTGGCCGGCGCCGCTCAGCACCTCAGCGTCGCGCGACCTCGCGCCGGATCGCCGCGACGGAGACGCGAACGATGTCGTCGATGCCGGGTGCGCCGAGCGCCGCAGTCGCGCGGCGCGGATCGCCGTAGACGCCGTGAGCGGCATCGAGGTCCCTGCCGGCGTGCAGGATGTCCTCGCGCACCAGCGCCGGATCCACTGCGAGCGCGAGCGCCGTGTCGGCGAGTCCCGCGTGGGTGCCGATCTCGGCCTCGCTGTAGCCGTGTGCGCGCAGCGCAGCGGGGAAATCGGCGGCGGCCGCCCGGTAATACGCGGCGAGGGCGTGCGCGCGGGCGGGCGTTCGCTTCCAGCTGCGGTTGAAGCGCGCGGCCGCGGCAGCCTCGCTCGTCTGGTAGCCCCCGTGGTCGCCGAGGAAGACGATGTCGCGAAAGCCATGCGCGGCGAAGCTCTCCGCAGCCGCTTCGAGCATCGCCTCGAACGCCGCCGGCGGAATGCTGATCGTGCCGGCGAAGCGCATGTGCTGGGCGGCGGGGACGATGCTCCCCTCCGGAACGTAGGCGATGACCGGCGCCACCAGCGCGTTGCCGAGCGCGTGCGCGATGCGTCCGGCGAGGATGTGCGCGCGCACGTTGTGCTTGCCGAGCACCATGTGCGGACCGTTCTCCTCGGTGCCGCCGATCGGCACCAGGATCGTCGTCGTCCCGGCGGCGACCTCGGCGCGCACTTCGGTCGTCGTCAGCTCTTCCAGGTAGACGCTTGCCGCGGCGCACGCAGGCGCGGGCGTCGCGAGCACTGCGATGCAGGCGAGCATCGCCACGATGGCGAGGCGGGGGAACGGGGGGCGGCGGGAGTCCATCCCGCGATGGTACGACGCAGCGCGGCGCAGGTCAGCGCAGCGCGAGCAACGCCTGCAGCAGCGGCGGCCGCTCGGGTTCGCTGCGAAGGAGGATGTCGTAGTAGCTGCGGATGCGGCCGACGAACGCGACCGGCATGCCGCCGCGCGCGTAGCCGTTGCGCGCGTTCACGTAATACTTCGGGTCCGCGAGGAGCGGCAGCGCCTTGCGCACGTCGCTCCACAGGTCCGGGTTGAGCTTCATCCGCTGGGCGAGCACGCGCGCATCCTCGAGGTGACCCATGCCGATGTTGTAGGCGGCGAGCGCGAACCACGTGCGATCGGGCTCGGCAATGTGCGCGGGGAGCCTGCGCTTGAGGTCGGCGAGGTAGCGCGCGGCGGCGAGCGTCGCGTCGCGCGGGTCGAGGCGGTCGACGACACCGAGGCCCCTGGCGGTGCCGGCGGTCAGCTGCATCAGCCCGCGCACTCCCGTTTCGCTCGTGGCGAGCGGATCCCATTGCGATTCCTGGTAGGCGACGGCGGCGAGGAGCCTCCATTCGATCCCGCTTTGCGCCTGCGCCTCCTGGAACGTGCGCCGCCACTGGTCGAGCGAGGCGCGAATGCGATCCTGGAAGACGCCGGCGTCGAGCCGCGCGAGGCCGTCGGCGACCGCGCGGTAGCGCTCGGCGATGCGCGCGAGCAGGCCGTCGTGCTGGGCGCGCGCGAGGAACGCGTCGAGCGTGTCGCGCAGCGCCTTCTGCCCCGGAGCGACGACCCAGGCGAA
Organism: Pseudomonadota bacterium; assembly: GCA_018241785.1. Taxonomy (GTDB): domain Bacteria; phylum Pseudomonadota; class Gammaproteobacteria; order Burkholderiales; family Casimicrobiaceae; genus VBCG01. The sequence continues at coordinate 32,582 of JAFEDF010000245.1, forward strand.
CTGCCGCTCCGGCCCGGCAGCGAAGGCGACGTCGAAATCGAGGTGGACGTTGCGCGCGGCGTCGATGTCGGTCGCGGGAACGACCGCGTAGTCGATGTCGCCGTCGGACACTTCGCCGATCAGCGCATCGGATGAGGCAAGGTCCACCGGCTTCCAGACGATTCCGGGGTGGGCCTGGATGACGTCGTCGAGCGCCTCGCCGATTCCGGTTCGCGTCCGATAGGCGACCGTGGCGCCGTCGAGGTTCGCCCAGTCCTTCGGGCGGATCCGCTCGGAGTTGTAGATGACCGCGAGGCCGGTCGCCTTGTAGCCTCGCGTCCAGGTCTCACCGGCCGCCTCGTCGCGCAGCAATCCGCCGGCGCCGAGCTGGGCGTCGCCCTTCGCGACACCCTCGACGAGCGAGTTCGCGTCGTCGGCAAATGAAACCTTGAGGGCGAGCCCGCGTTCGGCGGCGAAGCGCGCGAGCAGATCGTGGTCGATTCCGGCCGGAGTGCCCGACGGACCCTTGAACCAAGTCGTCGGACCGGGGAGGACGATGACGTTGAGGGTGGGCTGCGCGGGCGGCAGCGGCGGCGGCTCCTGGCAGGCGGAGAAGGCGAGCGCAGCCAGCGCGACGCCGAGCGTGACGCCCGACCTGATCCAAAACCCGTCCCGGTTCGACTTTCGATCGCGCATTGCACTCCAACGCCACCCGTTGCCGGGCTCGTTCTTGAATGATCTGCGGCGATCTTTGTGCCGCCGTGACTTGAGCGCAGCCTTGCCACGGGCTGCGCGAATGCTCCGGATCCATCCGCCGGCGCGCCCTCGCGCCATTTGTGCGGTGCAGCATTATACCCGATCACCGGCGCCAGGTCATCCCCCTTTCGCGGGCCCGGGTCGAATCGGCCGCGCTTGGCCGCCAGACGCGGGCAGCCGCGCAATCACGGCTATAATGAGCGCTACCGCCTAAGGCGCCCGATCAATGGCGGGTCGCCCCGCATTGCATGGTCGTGAACCTGGTCAGGTCCGGAAGGAAGCAGCCACAGCGATTCTCTGCAAGTGCCGGGGGAACGGCTCGCCACCCCTCACTGCCCGCCTGACCGGCCCGCAATCCCGCCGATGAGCTACCAGGTCCTCGCCCGCAAGTGGCGGCCGCGCAGCTTCGGCGAGCTGGTCGGCCAGGCGCACGTGGTGGCTGCGCTCAGCAACGCGCTCGCGCGCGGGCAGCTCCACCATGCATGGCTTCTCACCGGGACGCGAGGCGTCGGCAAGACGACGCTCGCGCGCATCCTCGCCAAGAGCCTCAACTGCGAGACCGGGGTCACCGCGACCCCGTGCGGGGTGTGCGGCGCCTGCACGGCGATCGATGCCGGGCGCTTCGTCGACCTGCTCGAGCTCGATGCGGCGTCCAATACCGGCGTCGACAACATGCGCGACATCCTCGACAGCGCGCGCTATGCGCCGACGGTCGGGCGCTACAAGGTGTACCTGATCGACGAGGTGCACATGCTGTCGAAGGGCGCGTTCAACTCGATGCTGAAGACCCTCGAGGAGCCGCCCGAGCACGTGAAGTTCGTGCTCGCCACCACCGACCCGCAGAAGATCCCGGTCACCGTGCTGTCGCGCTGCCTGCAGCTCAACCTGAAGCCGCTGCCGGCGGCGGCGATCGAGGCGCGGCTCGCGCACATCGTGGCCGCCGAGTCGATCGTGCACGACGTTCCGGCGCTTGCCCGGATCGCCCGCGCCGCGCAGGGGTCGCTGCGTGACGCGCTGTCCCTGCTCGACCAGGCAATCGCGCACGGCGGCGGCGAAGTGCGCGAGGCCGATGTGCGCGCGATGCTTGGCGTCGTCGAGCGCGACCACGTCTACCGGATCGCCGACGCGCTCGTGGCGCACGACGGCGCCGCACTGCTCGCCGAGGCCGACGCGATCACCTCATCGGGAGGCGGCTGCGGCTCGGCCCTCGATGAACTCGCCGCGTTCTATCACCGGCTTGCCGTCGCCCAGCTCGTTCCGCAGGGGGTCGACGGCGACGAGGGCCCGCGCCTCGCCGGTTACGCGGCGAAGCTGGCACCCGAGGAGGTCCAGCTCGCCTACCAGATCTGCGTGCAGGGGAGGGCGGACCTCGCCCTCGCTCCCGACGAGGCGACCGGGTTCGCCATGACGCTGCTGCGGCTGCTCGCGTTCGAGCCCGCCGCGGCGAGCGGCGAGGACATGCCAGAAGGCGAGCTCGCGGCGCCATCGCCGCGAAGTGCACGCGCGCCGCGCGTGCCGCGCGTGGCCGCATCTCGCACGGATGCCTCGACGGCCGCTGCCGATCAGGCGCTGACGACGCCTTCCGTGATGGATCCGACGCCGGAACCGGCGCCGGAGCCGACGCCGGTCGCACGACGCGCGCTGCGCGAGCTGCCCGAGGATCCGGCGCAGTGGCCGGCCTTCGTCGGGGGCCTCGGGCTCACCGGGATGGCGCGCCAGCTCGCCGCGCAGTCCGAGCTGAAGTCGATCCGCGGCAACGCGCTCGCGCTCGCCGTGCCCGCGGCGCACCGGCACCTCGCCGATCGTGCCTACGCGGACAAGCTGAAAGCGGCACTCGACGCCGCGACCGGCGGCAAATGGCTGCTCGCCTTCGAGATCGGCGAGGCCGGCGCAGCATCGCTCGCAGCGCAGGAGCGCCGCCGTCGCGACGAGGCGCAGGCGGCAGGCGAGGCGGCATTTCGCGGCGAGCCGTTCGTGCGCGAGCTCCTGCAGCGCTTCGACGGCACCGTGCGCGTCGAAACCATCGAGCATCGATCCGACGCAGGCTCGGCACCGCCGGCTGCGACGCCACCGCGGGAGCCGTCATGATGAAGAACCAGCTGGCCGGGCTGATGAAGCAGGCCCAGCAGATGCAGGAGAACATGCAGCGTGCGCAGGAAGAGCTCGCGCGCACCGAAGTCGAGGGACAGTCGGGGGCCGGCCTCGTCAAGGTCGTGATGACCTGCCGCCACGACGTCAAGCGTGTGACGATCGACCCGTCGCTCGTGGGCGACGATCGCGACATGCTCGAGGATCTCGTCGCTGCGGCGTTCAACGACGCCGTCAGGCGCGCCGAGAGCGTGAGCCAGGAGAAGATGGGGTCGCTGACTTCGGGGCTCCCGATGCCTCCGGGATTCAAGCTTCCGTTCGGATGAACGCACGCGATGCGGCGGCGCGCAGGCCGCCCGCGACCGAGCCGCTGTCGAGCCTCGACGAATTGACGGCGTCGCTGCGCTGCCTGCCGGGAGTCGGGCCGCGTGCGGCGCAGCGGATGGCGCTGCACCTCCTGCAGCACGATCGCGACGGCGCTGCGCGCCTTGCGCGCGCGCTCGAGGGCGCGGTGCGCGCCGTCCACCACTGCGAGCGCTGCAACACGTTCACCGAAGGGCAGCTCTGCCACCTGTGCCAGTCGGCGAAGCGCGACCCGGCGCTCCTCTGCGTCGTCGAGACCCCGGCGGATCTCCTCAGCATCGAGCAGACGCAGGCATACGCGGGCCTCTACTTCGTCCTGCTCGGACGCCTGTCACCGCTCGACGGCGTCGGCCCGAAGGAGATCCGTCTCGAGCGCCTGCTCGCGCGCGCCGGCGACGGCGTGGTCCGCGAGGTGATCCTGGCGACGAGCTTCACGCACGAAGGCGAGGCGACGGCGCACTACCTCGGCCAGTTGCTGACTGCGCGCGGGCTCGCCGTCACGCGCGTCGCCCGCGGCGTGCCGATCGGCAGCGAGCTCGAGTACGTCGACGCCGGCACCCTCGCGCAGGCGCTGCGCGAGCGGCGTCCGCTCGATCGCTGACCCCCTTCATCGCGCCCGGGGAAGCTCTGCGAAACGGGAACGGATCCTGTTTCAGCAATCGGCCGCGCCGGGAAGCGGTGGGCATGCCGCGGCGCGCGAGTTCGACCGCGAAGGCCGAGGGAGCGGAGTACGGTGACGGGCTCAAACACCGGCTGCGTTCCGCAGCCGAACTCGCGCGTCACGGTACCCCGCTCCCTCGGCCTTCGCGGTCGGTGTAGAGCGCGCCGGAGCATGCCCACCGCTTCCCGGCGCGGCCGATTGCTGAAACAGGATCCGTTCCCGTTTCGCAGAGCTTCCCTAGCAGGCCGCTCCCCGTGATCCTGATTGCGAGTTCGTATCGCTGCGGGTAATCTGGTCCTGACCCGCACCCGATACGTACCGGGAGGACTGCCATGCTGGTGAGCGAAATCCTGCGGATCAAGGGCAGCACGCTGTTCACGACGCCGCCCGCGCGGCCGGTGCTGGAGGCGGTCGAGGCGATGGCGCAGAACGACATCGGCTCGCTCGTCGTCATGGACCACGGGCGCCTCGCCGGGCTGCTCACGTTCGCCGAAGTGCTGCAAGCCCTCGCCGAGCGCGGCGGTACGCTCGGCAGCCTCACCGTTGCCGAGATCTGCGCGCGCGACCCGCTGACGACTGGTCCCGGGCTCGGCGTCATGGACCTGCGCCGGATCATGCTCGAGCGCCACGCGCGCTATGTACCCGTGATGGACGGCAGCACGCTCCTCGGCGTGGTGTCGTTCCACGACGTGGCGAAGGCGGTGTACGAGGAGCAGATCTTCGAGAACGAGATGCTGAAGAGCTACATCGAGCGCTGAGCCCCCGCACGCTTGCGCGGCGCAGCGTGGAGCAGGAAGATCGCCGGGCGGCGGTCGAAGCGGCGCGCATCGGCGTGGCGCCACGACGCGGCAGCGGCGCGCACGATCTCCTCGCCCGGCAGCGTGAGGTCTGCGGCGACGCAGACGATTGTCCCCGGCGCGAGCGCCTCGCCGAGCGCGGCGATCATCGTGGTGTTGCGATAAGGCGTTTCGATGAACACCTGCGTCTCGCCCCGCTCGCGCGACCTCGCCTCGAGCGCACGCAGCGCAGCGATGCGCGCTTCGCGCGGCACCGGCAGGTAGCCGTGGAAAGCGAAGCGCTGGCCGTCGAGGCCGGCGGCCATCAGCGCGAGCAGGATCGCCGAGGGCCCGACGAGCGGAACGACGCGAAGCTTCGCGGCGTGGGCCGCGGCAACGAGCGCCGCACCCGGATCCGCGACCCCGGGACAGCCCGCATCGGAGAGGAGCCCGACGTCGCGACCCCGCAGTGCCGGGGCGAGCGCAGCGGCGAGCGCGTGCGCGTCGGTGAGCGCCGCGACAGGCGTCATCGCGAGCCCGGCGATCGGCACCGGCAACCCGAGCGTTGCGAGGAACGCGCGCGCGGACTTCGGCGTTTCGACGATCCAGTCACGCAGGTTCCGCGCGACCTCGAGCGTGCGCGCCGGGAGCACGTCGCCAGGCGCGACGGCCCCGAGCAGGCTCGGCACCAGGTACAGGGTGCCGCGCGGCGCCGCCGAGGTCATCGCGAGTCGAGCACGTCGACCCCTTCGTTCGCGAGCATCGACGTGACCGCGATCAGCGGCAGGCCGATGAGCGCGGTCGGGTCGGCGTTCTCGATGCTCTCGAAGAGCGCGATGCCGAGCGACTCCGAGCGCACCGCGCCCGCGCAGTCGTAGGGGCGCTCGCGCACGAGATAACGCTCGATCGTCGCCGGGTCGAGCCTGCGAAAGCGGCTCGTGACGTCGACCTCGCGAAGCTGGCAGCGGTGGCTGGCCGCGTCGATCAGCGCCACTGCCGTGTGGAAGACGATGCGCCGCCCCGAGAGCGAGGCGAGCTGCGCGCGCGCCGCTTCGTGCGTACCGGGCTTGCTGACGGCGACGCCGTCGCAGTCGGCGACCTGGTCGGAGCCGATGACGAGCGTTCCGGGCCGCGCGACGGCCACCGCGCGCGCCTTGGCGATCGCCAGGCGCCGGGCCGTCGCGGCGGGAGCCTCGCCATCGACGGGGGTTTCGTCGAGGTCCGGCGCAACGGTGTCGAAGGGTACGCCGAGACGCTCGAGCAGCGACTTGCGGTAGCGCGACCCCGATGCGAGGATCAGCGGGCGAAAGTCGATCGTCGTTGTTTTTTCAGACATTTTTTGACATCGGCGGCGAGGAACCGTAAAATCAGCCGTTTGGGGTCGTTCGGCATGCGACGAAAGCGCGCACGTCCCGCAGTGCGCGCGAGCCTCGCAGCGGCCATCGGCGGCAACGGTCAGAAATCATGCGCGTGGACGCCTGGAAGCTCGCGCGCGAGCGCGGCAGCATCGAGGGTAACATCGACGCGCACCGGCTTGCGCGGATCGCCGACCTGCTGGCGCCGGGTCCCGCGGACATCGCGTGGCGCGTCGCCGGTGCCGCCGATGCCGAGGGACGCGCGGCACTCGCAGTGGAACTCGCCGGTGAAGTGATGCTCACCTGCCAGCGCTGCCTCGGCGGCTTCGCCTGGCCGATCCGGCAGGAGGGCAGCGTGCTCCTCGCTGCCTCGGAGGGCGAGCTCGAGGCGCTCGACGCGCGCACCGACGCCGAAGTGGTGCTTGCGGCGGGACCGGTCGATCCGCTCGATCTGGTCGAGGACGAATTGCTGCTGGCGCTGCCGTTCGCGCCGCGGCACCCGGCGGATGCCTGCACACTGCCGGCCGGGACGATGACGACGCACAGGAGAACATGATGGCAGTCCAGCAGAACAAGAAATCCCCCGCGAAGCGCGGCATGCACCGCGCCCACGACTTCCTCGCCAACCCGCCGCTCGCGGTCGAGCCGGTGAGCGGCGAGGTGCATCGGCGTCACCACATCAGCCCGACCGGCTACTATCGCGGCAAGAAGGTCGTCCGGACCAAGGCCGACGAGTGATCCGGCGCCGCGGGCGGCGCCTCGACCGACGAGCCCGATGTCCGTCACCATAGCCGTCGACGCGATGGGCGGCGACCACGGTCCGGCGGTGACGGTACCTGCCTCGCTGCAGTTCGTGGCGCGTCATCCGGACGTGCGCATCATCCTGGTCGGCATCGCGGGCGCGGTCGAGCACGCGCTGGCTGCCGCCACGCCGTCCGCGCGCGAACGCATCGAGGTCCGTGCGGCGAGCGAGACCGTCGACATGGACGAGCCTCCGGCCGATGCGCTGCGCAGGAAGAAGGATTCATCGATGCGCGTCGCGATCGATCTCGTGAAGTCCGGCGCCGCCGATGCCTGCGTCTCGGCCGGGAACACCGGCGCGCTGATGGCGATCGCGCG
>JAFEDF010000246.1 GCA_018241785.1 Pseudomonadota bacterium
CACGAGCTTCGAGCCTTGCGTACGCGCTAGAGTAGCGATCGCGGCGCAAGCTGAAAAGCCCCGCGGGTCCCGCCGCCCGGTGCTGCGACGCGCCGACGCCCGGTATCCCGCCGTGCGATCAGGCCGCGACGAGCGAGCGGGGGCCGGCAAATGCCAGCATCGCAGGGTGGCCGCACAGCACGAGTGCGGCTGCGACGAGCGCATTCCACGGATCGCCGGCGCCGTACCCTTTCGCGAGCGCGTCGATGCCGGCGAGCCCGTGGAGGAGCGGGGCGGCGGCAGCGGGAGCCACGCGACGCGTCGCGCGCTCCAGTGCAGCCTGCCGGCGCCCCCATGCACGTGCGCCGCGCAACGCTGCGGCCATCGCCATGCCGGCCTGCAGCGATTGCTGGACGGCGGTGATCGCGCGCAGATCCTCGGCGAACTGCCACAGCGCGAGGTTGACCGGCTCGCCCATGCCGCGCAGCACCGCGACGATGCGCAGCATGCGCACCGCGTCGCCGGAGAGCCAGGCCTCGGACAGGTCGCGAACATCGTAGCGCGCGACGTCCGCGACGACGTCCTCGACGTCGTCGTGGGCGAGCATTCCCTGGGGCAGCAGCAACGCGAGCTTCTCGATTTCCTGGTGCGCGGCGACGAGGTTGCCTTCGCAGCGGTCGGCGAGGAAAGCGAGCGTGTCGCTGCCGGCCCGCTGGTGGCTGCGTGCGAGCCGCGCGGCGATCCACGCCGGAAGTTCGGTGCGCTCGAGCGCGGGGACGGAGACCGCGATACCGGCCTCGGCGAGCGCCGTGAACCATTCGGAATGCAGCGTTGCGCGGTCGAGCCGCGGGAGCGTCACCAGGGTCACGTCGTCGGCACCTAGGTGGGCGGCGAAGCGGACCAGGGCCGATGCGCCGTCGGCACCGGGCTTGCCGGTCGGGATGGAGACCTCGATCAGCCGCCGCGCGCTGAAGAGCCCCGGGCTCGCCCCGGCGGCGACGAGGCTGTCCCAGCGGAAGTGTCCTTCGACGATGAACACCTCGCGCTCGCCGCAGCCGGCGCGGCGCGCCGCCGAACGGATCGCGTCGCCGGCCTCGAGGACGAGGAGCGGCTCGTCGCCGTGAACGACGTAGAGCGGCGCGAGCTTGCGCGCGAGGTGGCCGGCGAGGGCGTCGTGGCGAAGCTGCATCGCGTGCGCGATCAGCCCGGCCGGCGCGCTGCCTGCAGTCGCCGGACGATCTGGTAGACGGCGTCGGTCTGCATGTCCTGCAGGAGCCGCTGCTCCTGCATCTCGCGTGCAAGCACCTCGGTCTCGTTGAACGTGTAGGTGCGGCGCAGCGTGATCTCGGCGGGCGCCAGCCATGACGCGCCGTCCTGGCCGTGCACCCTGAAGTCCACCCGCTTGATGAGCTGATACTCGAGCACGCCCCCCGCTCCGGACAGCGACAGTACTTCCTTGTCGTCGGCCACGCGCGTGAGATCGAGGACCACCTCGGCGTCCTTCGCCGTCGACACCACGCGCGCACTGCCGGTCGCCTCGAGTGCACGGTCGAGCTGCTTCGCGAGGGGCGGCGAGCCCGCGCCGTTCACGTAGATCGAATGGAACGCGTAGCTCGCCTCGCCGCGAAGGTGGAAGCCGCAGGAGGCGAGCGCGGCGGCGAGGGCGACGACGATGCCGATCGACGCGGCTCGCGCCGCGCGCGCGCGCCGCTCACACCACGACATTGACGAGCCGTCCAGGCACCACCACCACCTTGCGGATCGCCGCAGCGCCGCCATGGCGCGCCACCTCGGGTGCCGCGCGGGCAGCGGCCTCGATCGCCGCAGTCCCCGCGCCGGACGGCACCGTGAGCTTGCCGCGCAGCTTGCCGTTCACCTGCAGCACGAGCTCGATCGCATCCTGGGCGAGCGCGGAGGGATCGGCTTCGGGCCAGCGGGCGTCGACGAGGTCGCCCTGCGTCGCAGCGTAGCCGAGCTCGTTCCACAGCGCCCACGTCGTGTGCGGGGCGACCGGATAGAGTACGCGCAGCGCGATCGACAGTCCCTCGCGGATCAGCGCGCGCGCATCGCGGTCGTCCCCGGGGATGCCTTCGAGCGCGTTCAGCATCTTCATGCCGGCCGAGACGACCGTGTTGTACTGCACGCGCTGGTAGTCGTAGTCGGCCTGCTTCAGCGTGAGGTGGAGCTCGCGCCGCAGGCCGCGCAGCGTGCCGGAGGCCTCGCGCCAGTCGGGTGCCGCGAGGTCCTCGCGCACTCCGCGCGCCTGAGCGAACTGCCACAGGCGCCGCAGGAAGCGGTGCGCGCCCTCGACGCCGGCGTCCGACCATTCGATCGTGTGCTCGGGCGGGCTCGCGAACATCACGAAGACGCGGGCCGCGTCGGCGCCGTAGCGCTCGACCATCTCCTGCGGGTCGACGCCGTTCAGCTTCGACTTCGACATCGTTCCGAGGCCGTCGTATTCGACCGGAAGGCCGTCCTTCTTCGACCGGCCGCCCACGATCGCGCCCGAGGCATCGCGCGCCGGCTCGACGTCCGCCGGCGGAATGTAGTCGATGCCGCCGCGCTCGCTGCGGCGGAAATACGCATGCGCGAGCACCATCCCCTGCGTCAGCAGGCGGGTGAACGGCTCGCCGTAGCCGACGAGCCCCATGTCGCGCATTACTTTCGTCCAGAAGCGCGCGTAGAGCAGGTGCAGGATCGCGTGGCTGATGCCGCCGATGTACTGGTCGACGGGCATCCAGTACGCCTCGCGCCAGTCGACCATCGTCGATGCGTCGGGACACGCGTAGCGCATGAAGTACCACGACGAGTCGACGAAGGTATCCATCGTGTCGGTCTCGCGCCGCGCCGGCGCGCCGCACGACGGACACGCGACGCGCAGGAAGTCCTCGCGCCGGGCGAGCGGGCTGCCGCTGCCGTCGGGCACGCAGTCGTCCGGAAGCACCACCGGCAGGTCCTTCTCGGGCACCGGGACCTCGCCGCAGGATCCGCAGTGGATGATCGGAATCGGCGTGCCCCAGTAGCGCTGCCGCGAGATGCCCCAGTCGTGAAGGCGCCAGGTCGTGCGCTTCTCGCCGAGTCCAAGGGCGGCGAGGTCGCCGGCGATCGCGTCGACGGCCCCGGCGTAGCGAAGGCCGTCGTACCTGCCCGAACCGATGCACGCGCCGATCGCCTTGTCCTCGTACCACGGCTGCCAGCGCTCGGTCGTGAACGGCGGGACGGCGCAGGCCCCGCCGCCACCGTCGGCGGCGGGCGCGATCACCTGCCTGATCGGCAGTCCGTACTTCTTCGCGAATGCGAAATCGCGCTCGTCGTGCGCAGGCACCCCCATCACCGCACCGTCGCCATAGCCCATCAGCACGTAGTTGCCGACCCACACGTCGACGTCGGCACCGGTCAGCGGATGCCTGACCGACAGACCGGTCGGCACGCCCTTCTTGTCCATCGTGGCGAGGTCGGCCTCCATCACCGACCCGACGCGGCATTCGTCGACGAACGCGGCGACCCTGGGATCGCGCGACGCCGCATGGGCCGCCAGCGGATGCTCGGGTGCGACGGCGCAGAACGTGACTCCCATGATGGTGTCGGCGCGCGTCGTGAACACGTACAGCCGGCCGCCTCCGATCGGCGCTCCGTCGGCGCCGGGGATGGCGTGGGGGAAGGCGAAGCGCACGCCGTCGCTCCTGCCGATCCAGTTCGCCTGCATCGTCTTCACGCGCTCGGGCCATCCCGGCATCGAGTCGAGCTCGCGCAGGAGCTCGTCGGCGTATTTCGTGATGCGCAGGTAGTACATCGGGATCTCGCGCTTCTCGACCGGCGCTCCCGAGCGCCAGCCGCGTCCGTCGATTACCTGCTCGTTCGCGAGCACCGTCTGGTCGACGGGATCCCAGTTCACCGTTCCGCTCCGGCGGTAGGCGATCCCCGCCTCGCGCATCTTCAGGAACAGCCACTGGTTCCAGCGGTAGTACGATGGGTCACAGGTGGCGAGCTCGCGCGACCAGTCGATCGCGAAGCCCATCGCCTTGAGCTGCTTTTTCATGTACGCGATGTTGTCGCGCGTCCATTTCCCCGGCGCCTCGTGGCTCTTCATCGCCGCATTCTCGGCGGGCAGTCCGAACGCGTCCCAGCCCATCGGCATCAGCACGTTGTATCCGCGCATGCGGAGCTGGCGGTACATCATGTCGTTGATCGTGTAGTTGCGCACGTGCCCCATGTGGAGCTTGCCCGAAGGATAGGGCAGCATCGACAGGCAGTAATACTTGCCCCGCGGGAAGCGCGGATCGTTCTCGATTGCGCGATAGACGTCGCGCGTCTCCCACGTCTCCTGGGCGGAGGCTTCGATGGCTGCCGGATCGAAGGACTTCATCTCGACGGGTGCGCGGCTGCGCGCGGACGATGGCGATAAGCACTTGATTATACCGGCGCACATTGCCGGAACCGCGTGCGGCCGACCGCCCGGGTGGGATAATTCGCCGCTCGGACGGAACGGGCTGCGCCCGTCGATCGTCCACTGCATGATGGAGGGACTGGCCCGAGCCTGGACGGGCTGGCCCGAATCGACCCGTCACGATGACCTTCACCCCGATTCGCGCATGTTTCGCAGAGCCCCATCGATGACGCGCGCGTGTCGTGCGCTCGCGGCGGTGCTGGCCGCAGCGCTCGGCGTCGCCTCCGCGGCCGCGCTGCCCGCCGACGCTGCACCGGTCAGGACGGCGCACGTCACCGCCGAGCTCGTGTCGTCGGCAAGCGCGCTCGTTCCCGGCACGACGACCACGCTCGCGCTGGTCCTCGACATCGCTCCCGGCTGGCACACCTACTGGCGCAATCCGGGCGAGTCGGGCCTGCCGACGACGCTCGACTGGCGCCTGCCGGCCGGCTGGACCGCCGGCGCAATCGAGTGGCCCGCACCGCGACGGCTTCCGGCGGGCCCGCTCGTCAATTACGGCTACGTCGGCGAAGTGCTCCACCTCGTGCCGCTCACCGTTCCTGCCGCAGCCCAAGCCGGCGCGCAGGCCGTGCTCGCGGCGCGCGCCGACTGGCTCGTCTGCAAGGAGACCTGCATTCCCGAGGGCGCTGACCTCACGCTCGCACTTCCGGTCGCGCGGGAGGCGGGTCCCGATCCACGCTGGGCGAAGCCCATCGCCGAGACGCGCGCGAAGTTCCCGCACGCGCTTCCTGCCGGCTGGACCGCGACGGCGCAGGCGTCCGGGGCGACGATCGTGCTGCGTCTGCGGCCCGGCGCCGCTGCGGCGGATCCCGGTGCGCTCTACTACTTCGCGAACGATCCGCGCCGGATCGAGCCTTCGGCACCACAATCGGCGACTCGCGATCCGGACGGCAGCTATCGCGTCGAGCTGCCGGTCTCGCACGAGCTCGCCGGGGCCTTCAACCGCCTCGACGGCGTGCTGACCGCCGCGCGCGGGTGGAGCGTCGACGGGGGCACGCTCGAGGCGATTTCCGTCGATGTGCCGGTGACCGGAAGCGCGACGGCAGGACCGAAGCCGCTTCCCGTGACATCGAGTGCGAGCTTCGCATCCGGCCCCGCGGCTGCAGGGCTGTCGCTGCCGGTGGCACTCGCGTTCGGCTTCGCAGGCGGGTTGCTGCTGAACCTCATGCCCTGCGTCTTCCCGGTGCTGTCGCTGAAGGCGGTGGCGCTCGCGACGGCGGCGAGCGGCGACCGCCGAGCGGCCAGGAGCGAGGGGATCGCGTTCGGCCTCGGCGTCATCGTCACCTTCGCGGCGCTGGGTGTCGCGATCGCGGGGCTGCGCGGTGCGGGCGACGCCCTCGGGTGGGGCTTTCAGCTCCAGTCGCCCGCGTTCGTGGCGGTGCTTGCGATCCTTTTCTTCGTCCTCGCGCTCAATCTCTCGGGGGTCTTCGAGTTCGGCACGCTGGCGACGTCGCGCGCTGCCGCGTGGACGCACGTCAACCGGAACGTCAACGGCTTTGCGACCGGTGTCGTGGCAGTCGCCATCGCGTCGCCGTGCACGGCGCCGTTCATGGGCGCGGCGCTGGGCTACGCGCTCGCCGCAAGCGTTCCGGTGACGCTCGCAGTGTTTATCGCGCTCGGCATCGGGATGGCCCTCCCGTATGCGCTGCTCGCCTGGTTTCCGCAATGGCGCCGCGCACTTCCGCGACCCGGTCCGTGGCTCGTGCGCCTGAAGCAGTTCCTCGCCTTTCCGCTCTACATGACGGTCGCGTGGCTCGTCTGGGTGCTCGGAGCGCAGGTCGGCAACGACGGCGTGATCCGTATCGGCATCGCGCTCGTTCTCGCCGCGTTCGCGCTGTGGGCGTGGCGCAACGCGCGAAGCGGAGCGCGCGGCGCGTGGCGTGCCGCCGCGGTGATCGGCGCGGTGGCAGGGGTGTTCGTCGCGTGGCCGCTCGTCACCGGCGGGCCGGCGTCAGCCGCGGGCCGCAGCGAGGCCACGACCGCCGCACGGACGCCAGGCGCGTGGCAGAACTGGTCGGCCGCGCAGGTGGCCACGCTCGTCGACGAGGGCCGTCCGGTGTTCGTCGACTTCACCGCCGCGTGGTGCATCACCTGCAAAGTCAATGAACGGCTGGTGCTCGACGATGGCCGCGTGCGCGATGCGTTCGTGCAGCATGGCGTCGCGCTCGTCCGCGCGGATTGGACGCGACGCGATCCGGCGATCACCGAGGCGCTCGCCGCACTCGGCCGCAGCGGCGTCCCCGTCTACGTCCTCTACCGGAAAGGGCGTCCGCCGATGCTCCTGCCGTCGGTGCTCTCCCGCGCGGCCGTGATCGGGGCGCTCGGCGCCTGACGCCGAGTCCCCCGCTCGCTTCGCAGGCACCGAACGGCTGCAGCGTCCGGGCGCGCACCCGCACGCTTCCGATCACGGTTTCTTCACGTGCACGATGCCGGTCATGTACGGGTGGACCGTGCAGAGATAGGTGAAATCGCCTGCTGCCGTGAACGTGTGCTCGAAGGTGTCGCCGGTATCGAGCCCCGGCGACGTGAAGCTCTTGTCGGCCGCGGTCACCGTGTGCGGGGTCTCGTCGCGGTTGGTCCACACGACACGCGTGCCGGGTACCACGGTGATCTCCTTCGGCGTGAAGGCGAAGGACTTGATGTCGATGCTCGCCGTCGCGGCTGCGGCGAGGGCGGGCGGCGACAGCACGGCGAGCGGCGACAGCACGGCGAGCGGCGACAGCGCGACGAGCGGCGCCAGTGCGCTGAGGGCGAGCGTTCCGAGCATCGAGCGTCGCGCGACCGCAGGCGCGTTCGGCATGGCATTCCCGCGGTTCGAGGTCATGCTTCGAGCGACCGGTCGACGAGGGCGAGCGGATGGCGCCCGGGATGCACGCTGATGCGCCTCGTGCCGAGCTTCGCGCCGAGCTCGTCCATCGATACGGCGACCGGCGCCGGCTCGCCGAAGCCCGCCTGGCCGGGGGTCGGAAGCGGATAGGCGAGCGACATCGCCGTATGCAGCTCGACGTTGCCCTCGACCTTCTGCATCACCTGATGGATGTGGCCGTTCAGCACGGTGACCGAGCCGAACGGGCGCAGCATCGCCATGGCCTGCGCCGAATCCGCCGTTCCCCAACCCCACGGCTCCCAGATCGTCCACATCGGGATGTGCGCGAGGACGACGACCGGAGTCGAGTGCGACACTCCGGCGAGGTCCGTCTTGAGCCATGCGAGCTGGTCATCGCCGAGGGCTGCGAGCCTGCCCATCTTGAACGCAAGCACATTGTTGAGGCCGACGAAGTGCACGCCGTCGTGGTCGAAGCTGTACCACGAGCGGCCGTTTGCGTCGTGGTCGAAGTACCTGAGGTACCCGGCCGCACCGTTGTCGATCGTGTCGTGCTCGCCGGGAATCGTGTGCACGCGGTCGACCTTGATTTCCTTCAGCAACTCGCGCACCTCGCCGAACTGCGCGGGCTTCGACAAGTGGGAGAGATCGCCGGTGTGCACGACGAACGCGGGCGTCTGCGGCAGGGCGTTGATCTCGGCGATCGCCTGGCGCAGGCTCGCCGAGGTGTCGGGATTGGCCTTCTTGTTGAAGCCGATGTGCGTGTCGCTGATCTGGACGAACGTGAACGGTGTATACGTCGACGGGGGCCGTCGACCGTCGCCAGTCGCGCCCAGTGCCTGCAGGACGCCTCCGGCGATTCCCCAGACGACGGCGGCTCCGCTCCAGCGTGCCATGCAGCCGAGCGCGCCGCGGCGGGCGGCCGAGCGCGGGCGATCGAGGTCCTGCTTCGTCATGATCGGGTCTCCTGGGTGGTCGACGGGGGTGTCGGCGGACCTACCGGCGCAGGGGACCGGTTATTCCCGTGAACCCGCGGGAATGAAGCGGGGGTCCCGGCGGTATGGCGTGCAGGGAGAGGACTGCGCTTGCCGGACCACGCACGCTTCGAGAAGCTCGTCATGCCGCACCTCAACGCGGGTTACAACCTCGCGCGCTGGCTCGCGCGCGACGCGGACGACGCGGCGGATGTCGTCCAGGACGCGTGCCTGCGGGCCATGCGCTACATCGATTCGGTGAATCGCAGCGACGCGCGGTCGTGGTTCCTCACCGTGGTGCGCCACGCGTTCTACGACTGGTGCGGGCGCAACCGGCCCGCCGAACTCGTACACGACGACGAGGCCGTCGCAGCCGCCGTCGATCGCGAGGCCGTCGATCCCGAGCAGGCGGCGCTGCGCAAGTCCGATGCGAAGGCGCTCGCCGACGCGCTCGCCGCACTTCCGCTCGTCTTTCGCGAGGTGCTGATCCTGCGCGAGATGGAGGAGCTTTCGTACAAGGAGATTGCGCGTGTCGTCGACGTACCGGTCGGCACCGTGATGTCGCGGCTCGCGCGTGCTCGCGCGATGCTGCACGGCTCGCCGCAGCTGCGGGTGATCTCGGAAACAGGGAGATGAACGGTGAACTGTGACAAGGCTGCCGCGCGGGTTGCGGCCTGCGCCGACGGCGAGGTCCACGGTCTCGAGCGCGTCTGGCTCGAAAAGCACCTGCGACACTGCGCGTCCTGCGCGGCGCTGCACGCCGACGTGCTCGCGCTGCGCCGGCAGCTTCGCGCCGAGGCTCCCTATTACGCAGTGCCTGCCGGGCTGCGCGAGCGCGTGCAGGCGAGCCTGCGCGAGACGGCGCACGGGACGCCGCCGGCGTTGCGGCACGACGCGCCTCGCGCTCGCCGCGGGTGGCTCGGCGCGACGGTTGCCGGCGTGTCGGGCGAGCGCTTCCGCTGGCTCGGCGGCGGCGTGCTCGCCGGCTGCGCGGCGACGCTCCTGGTGTTGACCGTGGGTTCGGCAATCGTCACTTACCGTACCGAGCACGATGTCGTCGCGCAGGCGGTCGCTGCGCACGTGCGCGCGACGCTCGACGACCGCCTGATCGCGGTGGTTTCGACGGATGAGCACACCGTGAAGCCGTGGCTCTCAGCGCGCCTCGACTATTCGCCGCCGGTGTCCGATCTCGCGGCCGAGGGCTTCCCGCTCGCCGGCGGCCGCATCACCGACCTCGACGGGCGCGAAACGGCGACGCTTGTCTATCGCTATCGGAAGCACACGATCGACGTCTACGTGCGTCCCGCGGCGGGCACGGCGATTCCGATGCGCTCCATTCGCGGATTCCACGTCGTGCCCGCAGCGGGGAACGGCTGGGAGTGGGTCATCGTCTCCGATGCCGAGCCCGATGCCCTGCGCCGGCTCGCGCAGACGCTCGTTCGTGACGCCGGACCGAACTAGGGCCCGTTCGCGTGAGCGAACTTAGTGTGAACAGGCCCTAAGGGCCGGCATCGGAAATATTCCCGTGGAAATATCGCGCGCTCCTGCGCCGTAAGAAGGGCATGCACACACCACACCAGCAACGCGAGTGCGTGCATGAACGTCCAACTTCCCACAGGAGCAGATCATGTCTCGAAACACTATGTCGACCATCGTTCGCTGCGCAGCCATCGCAATCGTGCTCCGAGCGAGCGGAGCCGCGCTCGCCGACGACAACAGCATGAGCCCGCTGACCGGCGAGTCGTACGCGTACTTTTATAGGCTCGATTACGTTCCGGGCGGCTTCAACGTCGCGGCGGCGCACGAATCGCAGCCGGTCGGCGAGGCTTCCGTGCAGCCCGCGACGGCGCAGCCGCATGCCGAGCCCCCCGTGATGCTCGCCGGCAAGGCGCACACCGCGTCGCCGGGCGGGTTGCCGCCGGTCTTCAACGACGCAACGGGTGCGTGAGCGCGCGATCGCCCCGCGTGGGCACCGGGGCGCGGTCGCCGGGCGTCACCGCGGCGCTCCCCGCTCGCGCACGTGCGCTTCCTCGAGATCGAGCTCGCGCTCGATCCTGCGCCGCGCCTCGTCGGTGATGCGGTTGGCCTCGTAGGCGTCGGCGATCGCGGTGCGCTCGGCCTCGATCGCCTGTAGCCACAGCGCGTCGTCCTGGGCGATGTCTGCGCCCGGGTGTCCCTCGATGCGGTCGCGAACGAGATCGGCGCGATGGCGAAGCTCGGCGGCAACGCGCCGGTTCGCCTCGTGCGGCGGCGCGCCCGGCGCGGCGTCGTCGACGGCATGCAGCATCGCGTCGAATCCGGCGAGGCGCGCCTCGCGTTCGTCGCGCATGTTGCGTGCGGCTTCGTCGACGCCAGCCCGGTCGAGCTGCAGCT
>JAFEDF010000247.1 GCA_018241785.1 Pseudomonadota bacterium
GCGATCAGGAGGAGGGTGACGATCCAGCGCATTGAATGGACGAAGGCGGCACTCTTCCGCCGGATTAGCGGGACTGCGACGCGAGCACCAGTACACCCTCGAGGACGAGATGATCGACTCGCTCGACCGGAGCTTCGAGGTGAGCCTCGATCTCGGACGCACCGCCGCCGGCGAGGTAGCAGGTTACCTGCGCGTCGGCGACGCGAAGTCGCGTGCGCAGTCGCTCGACCGCGCCGCAGATCGCGAGGATCGCCCCCGACGTGAGCGCATCGGCCGTCGTCGTCGGGAAGTCCTCGTAGCGTCCGCGTGTCGCGCGAAGCGCGGCGGTGCGGCCGGCGAGCGATTCGAGCATCAGCTGGCTTCCCGGGACGATGACCCCCCCGCGAAAGCGGCCATCGGCATCGAGGGCGTCGATGGTGACTGCCGTGCCTGCGCCGACGACGACTGCCGAGCGGGCGTCGCTGCGTGCGAGTTCGCGCCGGCGCGCCGCGACAAGAGCGGCCCAGCGATCCGCGCCGAGCTGGCGGGGATCGCGATACCCGTTGGCGACGCCGCCCGCATGGGCGCTCGGATGCTGCCACTCGACCGGCAACCGCCAGCGCGCAAGCTGGCCTTCGACCCGCATGCGGGCGGCTTCGCCGGCAACGTTGACGCCGATGACTCGCGCAGGACGTTCGAGCGCCTGCCATGCGCGAAGACCGAGCGAGGCGATCTCCTGGTTGTCGATGGCCCCGAGCGCGACCCAGCCGCGCGCGCCGCGCAGGCCCCATTTGAGGCGGCTGTTGCCGACGTCAAGGACGAGGACGTCGCGCGCCGGGCGCTCGCTCATTCCGATTGGGCGCCGGCCAGGGCCGGCGCGGCTCGCGCAAAAGCCGAGAGTCTACGCGCGTCGCAGCGAGATCTCGCCGGCGAGAAAGCGCGCCCGTCGCGGTCCGTCGGCGAGCACCAGCGCACCGGTGCTGTCGACTCCGGCAACGGTACCCTTGACGCTCTCGCCATCGGGAAGCAGCAGCTTGACCGGCTTGCCCTGGTACGCGTGGCGCCGCTGCCATTCGGCGGCGAAAGGTGCGAAGCCGTGCTGGGCGTACGTCGCGAGGCTGCCGGCAAGTTCGGAAACGAGGCGCGCGATCAGTCGATTGCGATCGATCGCCGGCGCACCCCGACCGGCGACGGCGGTGAGGTCGCTGACCGGCTGTGCGATGTCGCGCTTGATCGCGACCGGCAACCGCACGTTGAGCCCGACACCGACGACGACCGTCGAAGGACCGAGCGCGTCGCCATTGAGCTCGACGAGGATGCCGCCGACCTTGAGATGCCGATGGATGAGATCGTTCGGCCACTTCAACTCGACGCCGGGGAGATGCTCGGCCTCGAGTGCGTGGATGACCGCGACGCCGACCGCAAGCGAGAGCCCTGCGACGAACCCGGCGCCCTGCTCGAAACGCCAGCCGAGCGAGAACGTGAGGCTCCCGCCGGCGACCGCGGTCCAGACGCGTCCGCGACGCCCGCGCCCTGCGGTCTGCAATTCGGCGGCGAGCACCGCTCCGTGGATGTCGCGGCGGACCGACCGGCGCAACAACTCGCTCGACGTCGAATCGACCTGATCGACGACCTCGACCGAGAGGGCCGGATGAGGATCGATCGCGGGAGCGCCGGACGGAAGCGCGAGATCATCGTCGTTGGCGGCCGGCAGCAACGGCGCCTTGGCGTCGGCCGCTGCGACCTGGAAACCGAACCCGCGCAGCGCCTTGCGAATCTCTTCTGCGTCGAGGAAATCGGGCGCGCCGAGAAGACGATAGCCGCGTCCGCGCACCCGTTCCAGGGCGAGCCCGGCCGTTTCCGCCTGCTTCAAGAGCTGCGACACCCGCGCGCGCGTCAGTCCCACCGTCGCGGCGAGATCCTCGCCCGAATGGAAGTCGCCATCCGAGAGCTGGCGCAGAAGCGAGAATCCGAGGGGAGTGAGCACTGACCTACGTTCCGGTGGCAAGCGGTTAATTCTAGCAGCAACCGCGCGCAAATGCACGCATTCGCTGCGTGTGGGCACGCATTTTGACGCCGGCGGCGGGCGTACGTTCAGGCCGAGGCGAGCTCGCGCTCCAGCGCGGCGCCGAGGACGTGGCGCCATGCCCCGGCATTGTCGCGCGCGGCGAGCCAGCCGGCAGTCGCGATCACCGTGTCGGCGAGCTCGCGCGTGGCGAGCCCTGCGGCCTCTGCGCGGGCGCAGTTCACGACCATCATTCCCGCGTGGTCGGGCTCCGCGGCGGGAAGCCACAGCGGCAATCCGACCCACGGCTCGACTCCGGCGGCGGCGAGCCGCGCTTCGTCGAGCCAGACGGGCGCCGGCGCGGCAGCGCCTGCGACGTCGACGAGCGTTGCGATGAGCTCGCCCATCGTGAAGCGCCCCTGCGGGCTCGCGGCGTTGAACGTGCCGCCGACGTCGCGCTCGACGAGCTCGACGAGGAATGCAGCGAGGTCGCGCACGTCGACGAACTGCAAGGCTCGTTCAGGCGGCGCCGGGACGACGGCGCGCGCGTCGCGGTCGCCGAGCAACTCAGGATGCACGAAGCGTGCGACCCAGTAGCCGAAGCGGTCGGTCGCGTCGAACGGCCCGACGATGAGCCCCGGGCGCACGATCGTCGTGCGCCCGCCGTAAACGCGCGAAACCGCCGCCTCGCACGCCGCCTTGAGCGCACCGTAGTGAGGAAGGATGTCCTCGGTGGCCGGATCGGCGAGCGTAGCCACCGGCGCCGACTCGTCGGCCCCCGCGCGCGACAGATCCGCGTAGACCGACACCGACGAGACGAAGACGTAGCGGCGTACGCCCTGCGCGAGCAGGCTCGCGCTCGCGTCGACGACGCGGGGCACGTAGCCCGAGCAGTCGACGACGGCGTCGAAGCCGCGCGTACCCGCGCCGGCGAGCGCCGAGAGCCCCGGCGCAACGCGCGGGTCGCGGTCGCCGACGAGCGCCAGGACGCGATCGGGCCACGGGGTGACCGTGCGTCCACGCGAGAACGTCGTCACGGCATGCCCGCGGCGAAGCGCATCCTCGACGACGTGGCGGCCGAGGAAGCGGGTGCCGCCGAGTACGAGGAGCCTCATCCGGCGATGCGGCGCAGGATCGCCGCGTGGAGATCCGGGTCGCCGCAGGCGAGCACGTCGCCCCCGCGCTGGCACGATTGGCCGCTCCACGAGCTGATCGCGCCGCCCGCGTTCTCGATCAGCGGGATCAGCGCCTGCACGTCCCACGCCTTGAGCCCGGTCTCGATGACCACGTCGACGAGACCCATCGCGAGCTGCGTATAGCAGTAGCAGTCGCCGCCGAAGCGGACCATGCGCGCGCCGCCGGTCGCGGCTTCCCACGCGGCGCACTCGCGCGGCGTCACGAAGTGCCGCGGGTCGGTCGAGGCGACGAGCGCGTCCTCGACGCGCGGACAGCGCCGCGTCGCAAGGCGGCGCACGTCCTCATGGCGGCGCCACTGGGCGACGCCGTCCCACGCGACGAACGATTCGTCGACGAACGGCTGGTGCACGACACCGACGCGCGGGCGCGTGCCGTCGTTCAGCGCAATGAGCGTCGCCCAGTGGAGCTGCCCGAGGATGAAGCTTCGCGTGCCGTCGATCGGATCGACGACCCAGGTGCAGGGCCCGGCGCCCTCCGTCACCCCCAGCTCCTCGCCTTCGATGCCGTGCGCCGGGAACGCGCGGCCGATCGTCGCGCGGATCACCTGCTCGGCGCCGCGGTCGGCCGCCGTGACCGGGTCGTAGTCGCGCCCGCCCTCCTTGCGGTCGACGTCGATCTGTGCCCGGAAGTGGGGCAGAATAGCCGCGCCCGCCGCACGGGCGGTCGCGAGCGCGAATTCGGCGAGTTCCCTATAATCCATCGCGGCGGCCATTCTACCTATCGGAGGAGCGCATGATGGTGATCGACAAGTGGTACCGCGCAGCTTTCACGGTGATCTTCGGCTCGATCGCGCTCGTTGCGCTGCACGCGCTGCCGGCTGACGCCGCCGGCACCGAGAACCGCGTCGTCATGCAGGTGAGCGACAACGACCCCGGCAAGTGGAATCTCGCGCTCAACAACGCGCACAACCTGCAGCAGGCGCTCGGCGCCTCGAACGTGAAGATCGAGATCGTCGCCTACGGCCCCGGAATCGGGATGCTTCAGGCCGACTCGATCGTCGGCAACCGGGTCGACGATGCCGTTCACTCGGGCGTCACGGTCGCCGCGTGCGAGAACACGATGCACGCGAAAAAGCTCACCAAGGCCGACATGCTCGACAAGATCACCTACGTTCCCGGGGGCGTCGTCGAGATCATGAAGCGCGAGCAGGAAGGATGGGCATACATCCGGCCATAGGCACATGCCCGAAAGGGTTGAAATTGCAGCGTATTGGCGATATATTCGGTCCATGGCTGCGCGTACCACCTTCCTCGACCTCCTTCGTCGTCATCGCTACGACCAGGGAACCCTTGCCTTTCTCGGGCGTGCCCGGTAACCCGGCGCGCCCCGAATCTCCTCTCGATTCCTGAGCGCGCCCCGGTTGCCGGGGACCGCGACACCGCCCGACCGCGGCGGCACGATCTCGTGCTGCGCGGACGCCGCATCGACCATGTTTCCAGGAGGGACCGATGTCCAACCTTCATACCCTTGCCGCCGCGCCGCGCCGCGGCGCCCCTGCCGCGCTCAATTCGCGCGTCACCTATGCCGAGTGGCCGGGCGATACCCGCCGCACGATCGAGATCGTTCACCCCGGCGAGGCCGACGCCTCGGCCTCGCGGATCTCCGTGTTCGCGCCGGTCGCGCGCGCGCTGATCGGATCGACGCCAGGTGCCCGCATCGAGGTCTCGCTGCCCAACCGCGCGATCCGCGAGCTTCGCGTGATCTCCGTCGAGAACGAGGAGATGGTCCATGACGCTTGAACTGTTCGACACGCTCGGCGTGCGCTCGCCGTTCCGCCGGGGTCCGGCCCTGCTGCATCCCGAGTGCCCGATCGAGCAGGCGGTGACGAGCACCGATCCGCAGGTGCAGGATTCGCTGCTGCGCGAGATCTGGCGGCGCGCCCCCGCGCGCGAACGCGGCGCATTGCTGATCGCGCAGCCTGACCGGCTGCGCGTGCTGGCCCGCACCGAGGCGATGCTGCGTCCGGTGATCGACGCGCTCGTCGATCGTCATGGGGACGGGATCGTCGTGCACGCGCCGCAGGTGCGCTACGCGCTCGGCCCGCCGGTGCTCGAGCCGTACATGACGCTGCTCCTGGCCGGGCCGGCTGCCCCGCTCGCGCGGATCGAGCGCGACCTCAACCGGCGCCGTGCCCGCGTGTCGCGGCTCGATCACGACGACGGTCGCTTCACGCTGGAGGCCGAGGCCCCTCTCGCGGCGTTGCTCGGCTACGCCGACTGGCTCGACGAAGCGTCGAGCGGCACCGTCGAGTCCAGCCTGTGGCTGTCGCGCTACCTGCCGATCGACGACGACGGCCCCGCTGCAGCGTGACCCGCCGGCTCGTCCGCGCCCCCGTCCGGAGGTTCGCAGCTGGATGGGGGCCGCCGGCATCGGCACCGCCGTTGGCGCGCAGCCGAAGGCGCCGGAGTGAAGTGCGCCGGAACGGCTGAAGGCTTGGAGCGGGTGAAGGGAATCGAACCCTCGTATGCAGCTTGGGAAGCTGCCGTTCTGCCATTGAACTACACCCGCGGCGGGACGCCCGGCATCGGCGGCCATGCAGGCACGCGATGATACTCCACGGGCCCCTGTTTCCGAATGTTTCCACCGTGCCGCCCGCGCGTCGCTCGTATACTATCCAGTCGGTTGCGCGGGCAGTCGCGGCGCACCCCGCACGGGTGTCGGCAGGCGTTCCGGCCGGTCGTCGTTGAGCGGGCCGACCGACGCCGCGCCGAGCCGCTTCGTTCATGCGGCTCGCGCCCAGGAGACCTTCGGCATGACACGAGCGCGGCGCACGCTGACGCTGGCCGCGTTGGCGGTACTGGTGATCGCCATCGGCGCATGGCTGATCCACCCGCGCCCGGGCTCGCGCGCGGCGACGCCGCGCAGCGATCCGGCCGTCCCGGTCAACGTGGCGACGGTGACGAGGCACGACGTTCCGGTTCGCCTGCATGCCATCGGCAACATCGAGCCCTACACGACGGTTTCGGTGAAGGCGCTCGTCGACGGCCAGATCGTCGCCGTACGCTTCGCCGAAGGCCAGGAGGTGCGCCAGAACGCCGTCCTGTTCGAGATCGACCGCCGGCCGTTCGAGGCCCAGCTCGCGCAGGCGCAGGCCAACCTCGTCAAGGACCGCGCGGTGCTCGACCACGCCGCCGAGCAGCGGAAGCGCTACGAGGACCTGCTCGCACAGAAGTTCATCTCGCCCGACGCCTACGGCCAGGTGAAGGCGACCGCCGAAAGCGCTGCGGCACAGGTCCGCGCCGATGAGGCGGCGATCGAGGGCGTCAAGCTGCAGCTCAACTACTGCACGATCCGCGCACCGATCACCGGCTACGCCGGCAAGATCATGATCCAGCGCGGCAACCTGGTGAAAGCCAACGACACCAACGCGCTGGTGGTGGTGAACCAGGTGCGACCGATCTACGCGTCGTTCTCGATTCCCGAGCAGAACCTCGATGCGGTGCGCAAGTATCTCGCCGACGGCGAGCTCTCGGTCACCGCGGTGGTTCCCGGCTCCGGAGCGACGCCGGTGACAGGCAAGCTCACCTTCATCGACAACACGACCGACGTCTCGACCGGGACGATCAAGCTCAAGGCGGAGTTTGCGAATGCCGACAAGGCGCTCTGGCCGGGGCAATTCGTGAACGTCGTGCTGACGCTGACGCAGGAGAAGAACGCTCTCGTGATGCCGTCGACGGCGGTCCAGAACGGGCCCGACGGACAGTACGTGTTCGTGATCGGACCCGACGGACACGCGGCGCTGCGTAACGTCAGGATCGAGCGCACCGAGGGAGGCGACGCGGTGATCGCCTCGGGCCTCGAGCCCGGCGAGCGCGTGGTGACGGCGGGCCAGTTGCGGCTCGCTCCCGGCATGGCGGTGACGGTCGACAACGCGAAGGGCGCGTGAGCATCTCGGCGTATTTCGTCCACCGGCCGGTCATGACGGTGCTGGTCATGATCGGCATTCTCATCTTCGGCATCGTCGGCTACCGGCTGATGCCCGTCAACGCACTGCCGAACGTCGACTTCCCGACGATCCAGGTCCAGGCGCAGCTTCCCGGCGCGAGTCCTGACACGATGGCCTCGGCAGTCGCGACTCCGCTCGAGAAGCAGTTCTCGACGATCGCCGGCGTCGACTCGATGACGTCGACGTCGAGCAACGGCCTCACGACGATCGTGCTGCAGTTCGCGCTCGATCGCAACATCGACGCTGCGGCGCAGGACGTGCAGTCGGCGATCGCCGCGGCCGCACGGCAGCTCCCGTCGTCGATGCCGGCGCCGCCCACCCAGCGCAAGGTCAACCCATCCGACTTCTCGATCTTCCTCCTCGCGCTCACCTCGCAGTCGCAGCCGCTGTCGACGGTCGACGACTACGCCGAGAACAACCTCGCGCAGCAGATCTCGACGGTCTCCGGCGTGTCGCAGGTGCTGGTGTTCGGTTCGCAGCAGTACGCGGTCAGGATCCAGCTCGATCCCAACAAGCTCGCCTCGCGCAACATCGCGCTGACCGACGTCGAGCAGGCGGTCGGCAGCGCCAACGTCAACCTGCCGACCGGCACGCTCTACGGACCGCAGCGTGCGACGTCGGTCACGGCGACCGGCCAGCTCACCGACGCGAAGGCCTACGCGCCGATGATCGTCGCCTACCGCAACGGCGCGCCGGTGCGCCTCGACCAGATCGGTCGCGTGCTCGACAGCGTGCAGAACGACAAGACCGCCGCCTGGTACAACGGCACCCGCGGTGTCGTCCTCGCGATCTACCGGCAGCCCGGCACCAACACGATCGAGGTCGTCGACCAGATCAAGCGCATCCTGCCGTCGTTCCAGGCCTCGCTGCCGCCGTCGATCAAGCTGTCGGTCCTCTACGACCGGTCGGAGTCGATCCGCGAATCGGTGCGCGACGTGCAGTTCACGCTGCTCCTCGCCCTCGGCCTAGTCGTGCTCGTCATCTTCGCGTTCCTGCGCAGCGTGCGCGCCACGGTGATCCCGAGCCTTGCCCTGCCGCTGGCGATCGTCGGCACCTTCGCGGTGATGTACGTTTTCGGCTATTCGCTCGACAACATCTCGCTGATGGCGCTGACGCTCTGCGTCGGCTTCGTCGTCGACGACGCGATCGTGATGCTCGAGAACATCACCCGCCACATGGAGATGGGCGCATCGCGGATGGAAGCGACGCTCGCAGGCGCGAAGGAGATCGGCTTCACCATCGTGTCGATGACGATCTCGCTCGTCGCGGTGTTCATCCCGGTGCTGTTCATGGGCGGGATCGTCGGGCGGCTCTTGCACGAGTTCGCCGTCACCATCATGGTCGCCGTGCTGATCTCGGGCTTCGTGTCGCTCACGCTGACCCCGCTCCTGTGCAGCCGCATCCTGAAGGTGGGGCGCGAGGCGAAGCACGGACACGTCTACGCGGTGTCCGAGCGCTTCTTCAACGCGATGCTCGCCGGCTACCGGCAGGGCCTCCACTGGACGCTGGGCCATCGGCGCTCGGTGATGATCGCGTTCGCGGCGATGTTCGTCGCCACCGGCTTCCTTTTCGCGAAGATGCCCAAGGGCTTCCTGCCGAGCGACGACGTCGGGCAGCTTTTCGTCATCACCGAGGCCGCGCAGGATATCTCGTTCGACGCGATGTCGAGGCTGCAGCAGCAGGTGTCGGCGATCATCCGGAAGAACCCCTACGTCGAGAACGTGATGACTTTCGCCGGAGCCGGGGGCCCGACCGGATCGCTCAACAACGGGCGCCTGTTCGTCACGCTGAAGCCGCGCACCGAGCGTCCGTCGGCCGACGAGATCGTGCGCGAGCTGCGTCCGAAGGTGCAGACGATCCCCGGCATCCGCGCCTACGTGCAGAACATCCCGGCGATCCGCATCGGCACGCTGACCAAGAGCCAGTACCAATACACGCTGCAGGGGACCAATTCGGCCGAGCTCTACGCGTGGGCGCCGCGGGTCCAGGAGGCGATCGCGAAGCTTCCGGGGCTCCTCGACGTGACCTCGGATTTGCAGATCACGCAGCCGCAGATCAGCGTCGAGATCGACCGCAACAAGGCGTCGGCGCTCGGCGTCTCGGCCGAGGCGATCGAGAACACGCTCTACGACGCCTACGGCTCGCGGCAGGTGTCGACGATCTACGGCACGACGAACCAGTACTGGGTCGTGATGGAACTCCTGCCGCGCTACCAGACCGATCCATCGGTGCTGTCGATGCTCTACGTGCGCTCCAACACCGGCGCGCTCGTCCCGTTGAACGCGGTCGCGACGCTGAAGCCTGCGATCGGGCCCCTCGCGATCACCCACCTCGGGCAGCTCCCGTCGGTGACGATCTCGTTCGACACGCGGCCCGGGGTCGCGCTGTCGCAGGCAATCGAGGAGATCGACGGCGCGACGTCGGCGATGCGGCTGCCGGCTTCGATCATCGGCTCCTACCAGGGCTCGGCGCAGGCGTTCCAGGCGTCGCTGCAGGGGATGGGGGCGCTTCTGGTGATGGCGATCTTCGTCATCTACCTCGTCCTCGGCATGCTCTACGAGAGCTTCATCCACCCGGTGACGATCCTTTCGGGCCTTCCGACCGCCGGGCTCGGCGCACTGATCACGCTGCTCCTGTTCGGCGAGGTCCTCGACATGTACGCGTTCGTCGGCATCATCATGCTGATCGGAATCGTCAAGAAGAACGCGATCATCATGATCGACTTCGCGATCGAGGCGCAGCGCAAGCGCGGCATGCACGCCGAGGACGCGATCTTCGAGGCGTGCATCACGCGTTTCCGGCCGATCATGATGACGACGATGGCCGCGCTGATGGGCAGCCTGCCGATCGCGCTGGCACTCGGCGCCGGGGGGGCGGCGCGCCGCTCGCTCGGCATCGCCGTGGTGGGCGGCCTCGTGTTCTCGCAGTTCCTCACGCTGTTCATCACGCCCGTCATCTACGTCTACTTCGAGCGCTTCCGCGAGTGGGTCGCCGCGCGGCGCGCGCACGCGGCGGCGCCCGCCGTCGCCGCCGACTGAATGGGCTGAAGGGGGTCATGAAGGGGGTCAGGTCTTGCCTTTTGCCCGAGGGGCATGAGCAAGCGCGAACGAACCGATCGTTTGCTATCCTGAACGCCGGTTCGCGCGTGCGGGGTGCTCCGACATGAGAGACGCATCGCTCCCGGTTACGCTGATCGTGATCGGTCTGGGGTGGCTACTCTGGGAACTGCGCCTGTTCCCTGACATCGACTGGATCATTTCGGCCGGATTCGTGGCCGCTGGAATCGCCGTACTGGCGATCGATCGCATCAACAAGAATTCGGTCGTAATCGGGCCAATCCTGATCGCCGTTGGCGTCGCGTGGCTCGCGCACGACCGCTACTGGCTCGGCTGGCGCTTCATCATCCCGGCACTCCTCGTCCTGCTCGGCTTGCTGATGCTGGTCGCGCGCAGCCCCAGGATTCCCGAGCGACGCGCCCCCCCTCCAGGCACCCAGTGAACCGCGCCCACGCGCGATGCTCGTTCGCCGCAATCGGCGCGGGCGTCGTTGCCGGCGTTGCCTGGCCCGCGGCGGCACAGGACGTGGCGGGGGACGGAAGCGCCGAGCGGCCGCTCAGCGTGCTCGTGACCGGGAGTCACCTCGCGACCGTCGAGCGCGAAATCGGGTATCCGGTCGAGGTCATCACCCGCAGCGAGATCGAGCGCGCGAACCTGCACACCGCTGCGCAGCTCGTCGCCACGATCTCCGCCGCGATGGGCTTCGGGGCCTTCAGTGAGGCGCAGGCGCTCGGCGATTCGCAGACCGGCGTCGGGCAGGCCGGGTTCGCCGCGGCCGGGATGCGCGGGCTCGGCTACCAGGCGACGCTGATCCTCGTCGACGGCCGGCGCATCGCCAACTTCGCCCTCACCACGCTCGGCGGCGACCTCAACTCGATTCCGCTCGCTGCGATCGAGCGCGTCGAGGTCCTGAAATACGGCGCATCCGCGATCTACGGCAGTGACGCGGTCGCCGGGGTGATCAATTTCGTGCTGCGCCAGGAGTACGAGGGTGCGGAAGCCTCCACCCAATATACGGCGCCGGAGCACACCGGCGGGTATGCGAAGCGCTTCACCGCGAGCGCGGGCTACGGGAAGCTCGCCACACAGCGGTTCAACGCGTATGCGACGGTCGACTACCAGGCCCCCGGGGCGATCCGCGCCCGCGACCGACCTTTCGCCGCGCGCCGCTACATCCCCGACGAAGGCGTCGATGCCACGAACGTCCACTCGGTTCCGGCCAACGTCGACACCCCTGCCGGAGTCCGCAATCCGACCGGCGATCCGGCACGCAACTACGCCGACCCGGCCTGCATGCCCCCGCTCTCGTTTCCGACCGCAGGGGCCGCGAACCAGTATCAATGCCGCTATGCCGGCGACGGTTCGGCCACGATCGTCGATCCGAGCGAGCGCCTCAACGTCTTCGGCGCGCTCACCTGGCAGCTCGCCCGCGACCACCAGCTCTTCGCCAACGCCTCCTATTCCCGCAACCGCTTCGAGTTCGTCACCTCGCCGACCCAGGTCTCGAGCCAGACGACGCTCGACCCGAAGTCCGGCTTCAAGCTGCCGCCGACGAGCCCCTTCTATCCGCACGATTTCGCGCGCGCATTCGGCATCGACGGCGCACCGCTCAACGTCTACTGGAGCGCAGATCCACTCGGCGCTCGCGATCTCGCGCCGACCACCGAACAGTTGAACGTCGTCGCAGGCATGCGCGGTACTGCAGTGGGTTGGCGCTACGACGGTGCGCTCGACTACTCGCGAAGCCATGTCGAGTATCGCGCGGCCGACGGCTACGCGCGCGAATCGGCGCTGCTGCCGATCCTGAACAGCGGCGGCGTCGATCCGTTCGCCACCAACACGAGCGCGATCGACGCGCTGCTGGCGACGGCGAAGTTCGAGGGCCTCCTCGCGACCGGGACCGCGAGCACGACCTCGCTCGACTTCGTCGCGTCGAAAGCGATCCTCGATCTTCCCGCCGGCGAGGTCGCGCTCGCCCTGGGCATCAACATCCGCCGCAACGAACTCGCGCAGACGCCCACGCAGGCTTACGCGTCCGGCGACATCCTCGGCCTGTCGCCGTGGGATGCAATCTCTGGCGCACGCGATATCGCCGCCGCCTACGCGGAGGCGGGCATTCCGGTCGCAAAGTCGCTCGAAGCACGGCTCGCGGTCCGCTACGACCATTACAGCGATTTCGGTGGCACGACCAATCCGCAGGTGTCGCTGCGCTGGCAACCGGTCTCGACGCTTCTGATGCGCGCTTCGGCAGGCACCGGCTACTTCGCCCCGAGCCTCGCGGGGCTCTTCACCCCCGCGTCGCGCGGGCTCACCCCCGGCAATCTCTCCGATCCGATCCGCTGCCCGATCACGCACTCGGCGCACGACTGCACCACGCAATTTCCGATGCTCTCCGGCGGCAATCCGGGGCTCCGGCCGACGACGTCGTCGCAGTGGAGCGCGGGGGCGGTCTGGACGCCGGCGCCTGGAATCACGCTGGGCGCCGACTATGTCTCGATCCTGCTCGACAATCGCATCAACTTCTTCACCAGTCAGACGATCATCGCGCAGTGCCCGAATGGCGTCGGCGGACCGACCTGCTATCTGATTCACCGCGGACCGGCCGATCCCGCCTATCCGGCCCTGCCGGGACCGATCGTCCAGGTCGACCAGTTCCTGACCAACCTCGGCAAGCAGAAGGTGACGGCGATCGACTTCACGGCCAGGCTGGCGACGCCGATGCGGACCTGGGGCCGCCTCAAGATAAGCTTCGACGGCACCTACACGATCCAGAATTCGCGCCAGCGACTCGGCGGCAGTTACGTCAATCAAGTCAACCACTATTCCTCGCTCGGCGGGTTGCCGGGAGTCGTCCCCTATTGGCACCACTACCTCGCGCTCGACTGGGACTTCGGCCCGTGGTCCGCAACCCTCACCGAGAACTTCCAGACCGGCGGCTACGACGAGTCGCCCGGGGCCGACGGGCTCCCGAGAATGATCGGCAACTACGACGTCTGGAACCTCGGCTTCGCCTACACCGGGTTTCGAAACTGGAAGATTTCGGCTGGCATTCAGAACGTGCTCGACCGCGACCCGCCGTTCTCCAATCAATCGCAGCAGTTTCAGGTCGGTTACGACTCGAACTACGGGGATCCGCATGGACGCCTGTATTGGCTCGGGGTCCGCTACGCGTTCAAGTAGCGCTGCAGGCGGCGCTGCGGCAGGCGACGCTGCGGTCCGCGACGCGCGCGGCGCCGGAGCTCGCGCGACGGGAGGCTCGCGCCCGCGCTGGCGCGTCGCCCTCGCAGCCATGGCCGTTGCGCTAGCCATGGCGACGACGTCGCGCGGTGCCTTCGCGGCGACGACGACGACCGTCGTCGACATCCCCGTCCGCGGCGCGACGCAGCGCTTTCTTTATGTGCGCCCGGCAGCGCCGACCGCGAATCTCGTGTTCCTGCCCGGCGGACCCGGCATTTTCGACATCCAGGACGACGGGACGATGCCGTCGTTCGCGGGGCGCTGTGCTCCGATCGGCCGCAACCGCGATGCGCTCGCCGCGCAGGGTATCGCGGTGGCGCTCGTCGACCGGACCTCGGACGGCCAGGTTCGACAGATCGCCGACATCCGCAAGGTCGTGCGCTACATGCGCGACCGCGACCGCGTACCCACCTGGATCGTCGGCGCCAGCGGTTCGACGGTGGCCACGCTCGCCTTTGCCGCAAGCACGCCGGCGAGGGAGCGCCTCGGGCTGATAATCCTCTCCCCCTGGGGTACGGATTTTTCGCGTACCGCGTTCGTGAAACTTCCGACCCTCATCGTCTACCATGTCGACGACGCGCCTTCGGCCGCGCTCGCCGGGCCTCTGTTCGAGGCGCTGATCCGCGCGCCGGCCAGGGAGCGAATCGGTCTTTCGGGCGGTACCGACGAGGGCTGCAGCCACCACCTGTTCGCGGGCATCGACGACGAATTCGTGACGACGATCGCCGCCTTCATCCGGCGGCACGACCTGATGGGGCGAGCCGGCTCCGACGCACCAGGCAGGCAGGACGGGCCGGCCCAACGCAATTGAAGTAACGATCACGAGCATGGATGCAGAGCTGGTCCGCGACTACCGGTTCGGCGCGTTCCGCCTCGAGACCGCCAAGCGAAGGCTGAGCGGACCCGACGGCACGGTACCCCTTGCGGGCCGTGCCTACGACGTGCTCGCGTACCTCATCCTCCACCGCAATCGTGTCGTCGGGAAGGACGAGCTGCTGAAGGCGGTCTGGCCGCACACCGTCGTCGAGGAGAACAATCTCAATCAGGCGGTCTCGGCACTGCGCCGCGCGCTCTGCGATTCGCGCGACGCGCCGAGCTTCATCGTCACCGTCGCGGGGCGCGGCTACCAGTTCATCGGCGAAACGGCGCCGGCGCAGCCGCCGAAGTCGATCGCGATTCTGCCGTTCAAACCGCTTCTGCCCGACGCACGTAACCCGGCGCTCGAATTCGGCGTCACCGAATTGCTCGTCAATCGTCTCAGCCGATTGCCCGGCCTGGTCGTCGCGCCGTTGAGCTCGGTGATGCCTTTCGCCGCACCCGACGCCAATCCGATCGACGCGGGCCGCAGGCTCAAGGTCGAGGCCGTCGTCGACGCCAGGCTGTACGTCCACGAGGACCGCGTTCGCGTCACCGCCCGATTGCTCGACGTCGGCGGCGGCACCACGCTCTGGGCCAACGACTTCACCGAGCCCCTTGGGAACCTGCTGGCGGTGCAGGACACGCTCGCGATGGAGCTCGTGAACGCGCTGGCGCCCCACCTGTCGGACGAAGCGCGCTCGGGTGTGCTCGATCCCCAGACGCGCGACGTCGAAGCGTGGCAACTCTACGCGAACGGCCAGTACAACTTCGAACGGCGCGACGCAGCCGGCATCCGCCGTGCAATCTCGTTCTTCGACGCCGCGCGCGAGCGCGATCCGCACTTCGCCCTCGCAAGTGCCAGCCTTGCCGATGCCTGCACGCTGACTACGGTCTTCGGAATCGAGCCTCCGAAAGCAGCGTTCGACAAGGCGCTCCCCGCTGCGACGCGCGCGATCGAGCTCGATCGCAGGCTCCCGGCCGGGTACGCGGCGCTCGGCCACATCGAGACTCAGTACCACCGCGATCTCGCCGCCGGACGCAAGAACTACCTGCACGCGCTCGAACTGAATCCGCGTTACGGCTGGGCTTTCGCGTTGCTTGCGCTCAATTTCTGCCAGGCCGGGCAGCTTGCGAACGCGGCCGACTCGATCGCCAAGGCCCAGGAAGTCGAGCCGGCGTCGCTTGCGTACATCGCGGTGTCGGGATTCATCCGCTATTTCGCGCGCGCCTACGTCGACGCCGAGCGCGCCCTGTTGCGGGTCGTCGACACCGCGCCCCAGGCACCGCTGCCGCGCCAGTTCCTCGCCCGCGTATGGCTCGCGCAGCGGCAGGGAGCAAGAGTGGCGCGCATGCTCGACGGCCACAACGATCCGGCACCCGGGGCCTACTCGAATCTTGGGCGGGCCCTCGCCCAGGTCGGCGACGAACGCGGCGCGAGAGCCGAGATCGAGCGCCTCGAAGCGCTCGCGCCACAGGGGTACGGAGTCGGGTTCGACCTCGCCCTGCTCCACCTCGAACTCGGCGAGCGCGAGCGGGCACTCGATGCACTCGAGCGCGGAGTCGGCGACCTGTCGCAGATGGAGGCCTACCTCAACGTCGAGCCCGCACTCGACGCCTTGCGCGCCGAACCGCGCTTTCGCAGCGTCAGCGGGCGTCTTCGCCTCGGCTGATCGGGGCCGCGATCGGACCAGGGTGGGGTTTCCGCCACCCGAATCACGTCTTTTCAGAACGATTCAGGTCCTTCCAAAGACCTGAACGGCTGCCCGATGCAGGTTGTGGGCGTGCGCTGGCGACTCCGCCGCGCCGTCACGGAGGGCAGAGCCATGCTTCGCACGTCCATCGCAGGTCCGGCCATCGCCGCAGCCACCCTCGTTGTCCTGATGGCAGGCCCGGCCGTCGCTGACAATCGCGGCGCCGATCGTTCCCACGCGCCCGCCTCGTTGCAGGGGAGCTGGGAGGTCACGATCACACCGCAGGACTGCATCACCGGAGACCCGTTCCCGGCTTTCGCGTTCAACTCGCTGATGACGTTCCACGCCGGCGGCACGATGACCGAGACGACGGCGAATCCGACGTTCCAGCCAGGCCAACGCAGCCTCGGTGCCGGTTACTGGCTGCGCAGCGGTCGCCGCGAGTACGACGCCGTGTTCCAGGCGTACATCCAATTCACCGGAGGCAATTACACGCGCGGCCACCAGCGAGTCGAACAGGCGATCGCCATGCAGGACGACGACCACTGGACGGCGGCGCTCGCCATCGCCTTCGTCGACCCGATGGGTGGAACGACGCGTCCGCCCGGCTGTGCGAGCGTCGTCGCCTCGCGGATGCCGTGACTGCCGCCGAAAGCATCGCCCGGACGCTGGATCGGCGCAGGCGAAACGGTAACCGTCGTCATACGAACCGCGGGGCAATTCGATGAAGACTCCGCTCTCCACGAAGCTCGCCGCAGGAGTCGCTGCGTCGACGCTCACCGTTGCGATCTTCGCACTGATCATGTCTGCCTTCGGCCGCGTGGCGGCCTCCGCTCCGATGCCGGCACCGGACACCGCGCTGGTCCTGAGTGTCACCGTGACCTGCGACGGAACCTGTCAAGCGATCTGACGCCACAAACGTTTGCCGAATATTCCATCGTTCGTGCGACCAATTTTATGTTTTGCCCGATTCCCGAAATGAGCATGATGGTGAGAGTGAGAAGCGGAATACCGACAAGCCTCCCGCAGCGATCCCCGGAGGCGACTGTGGCGACCGAACCGCAGCGATTGAACGGATCGCGCAACCTGATGGAGACTGCAATGACCTCGAATCGCGCAAGCAGGAGTCTCGTGTACGCGATCGCGACGTCGCTGGCCCTGGGCACGGCTGCAGCATATGCCGCCGACGACTCGAGGCCGGACGCCGGGATTGCGCCGGTCGGCTCGGGTGAGCCCGTGAAGGTTGCGCTCGCCGGGACGGCGGCGATGCTGCCCATGCAGGGCGGCGCGGGTGAGCCGATGCACGCCCGTCCGCAGGAGCGTGGCGTTCGTGCGGCGGCAGTGCAGGGGCCGACGGAGCTTCGCCGCTATGTCCAGCGCACGCAGGGCATCTACAACTACAGCTACTGGGACTTCGCGAAGTACCTTCCCGTCGACCAGCAGTAGCAAGTGGTAGATTGCGCCGGTTGCCGCAACCGCGACCGGCGCGCTGCCGCGCCATCCCGGCGATCGCCGGCGTGGTGCGGCAGCGGTCCGACGAACACCGGCGAACGTCCTGCCACAATGTATTCCAAGGAGAGGGAGCAAGCCATGAAGACGTCATACGTCGAAAGCGCATTGTGTGCGCTCGCCGTGCTGGTCTCGGCAGGCTGTGCCGACCTGCCGGACCAAAAAAATGCCGAGCCGCACGAAGCCAGGCAGTATCGGACCGGCAGCAACATTGCGGTCAAGGATTACGGAGCGATGTCGGACGTCAAGGCCGTCGACCCGGACGCGGTTCGCCAGGCTCGCGACCACTCGATCCAGATGCCGCCTCCGACCGGCACCGGAGGCCGCTAGGCAACCTCTGCGAAACGGGAACGGACCCCGTTTCAGGGACGGCCGCGCTGGGAAGCGGCGGGGATGCTGCGGCGCGCGAGTTCGACCGCGAAGGCCGAGGGAGCGGGGTACCGTGACGGGCTCAAACACCGGCTGCGTTCCGCAGCCGAACTCGCGCGTCACGGTACCCCGCTCCCTCGGCCTTCGCGGTCGGTGTAGAGCGCGCTGGAGCATCCCCGCCGCTTCCCAGCGCGGCCGTCCCTGAAACGGGGTCCGTTCCCGTTTCGCAGTGCTTCCCTAGGCCCGATCGCGGGCGCCGCCGCGCGGAATCGGCGTGTCCATGCCCGTGTTGCGGGCGTCGGCGCGGCGCCCGTGGGACGGACCGTCTCTCCCGGCATTGCCCCGGGCGGTCGATGGCGTACACTTGGCTCCGACGCTGGGGGTCCTTCCTGCACCGTTGCGGCGCATGGTCGGTGAGACATCACCCTTCGCACCTGTTCGGATAATGCCGGCGCAGGGAAGCGTGAGCGCATTGCTGCTCCCCTTCCGTGTCCGTCGCCCACGAGGAGCACGATGAACGCCAACGACCAGTTTTTCGCCCGCGATGCGCACGTCGATTCGGCCGCGGTTGCGCCGCTTCCGGCTTCGCGCAAGATCTTCGTCGAAGGCTCGCGGCCGGATCTCCGTGTGCCGATGCGCGAGATCACGCAGAGCGAAACGCCGGCGATGTTCGGCAGCGAGACGAATCCGCCGATCGTCGTCTACGACACGTCGGGGCCCTACACCGACCCGGCGGCGACGATCGACATCCGCAAGGGTCTCGCACCCCTTCGCGCCGGCTGGATCGCCGAGCGCGACGACACGGTCGAGCTCGACGGGCCGACGTCGGCGTACGGGCGCGCGCGGCTCGCCGATCCGGCACTGGCCGGACTTCGCTTCGACCTTCACCGCAGGCCACTTCGCGCGAGGACGCGCGCGAACCTCGGCGGCAACGTCACCCAGATGCACTACGCGCGCCGCGGCATCGTGACGCCCGAGATGGAGTACATCGCGATCCGCGAGAGCCTGAAGCGCGACGAGATGCTGCGCACGCTGCCGGCGATCGTCACGCGCCAGCACAAAGGCCAGAGCTTCGGGGCGGTGATTCCCGAGACGATCACCCCCGAGTTCGTCCGGAGCGAGGTCGCGCGCGGCCGCGCGATCATCCCGTGCAACATCAACCACCCGGAAACGGAGCCGATGATCATCGGCCGCAATTTCCTCGTGAAGATCAACGCCAACATCGGCAATTCGGCGGTGTCGTCTTCGATCGGCGAGGAAGTCGAGAAGATGACGTGGGCGACGCGCTGGGGCGCCGACACGGTGATGGACCTGTCGACGGGGAAGAACATCCACGAGACGCGCGAGTGGATCATCCGCAACTCGCCGGTGCCGATCGGCACGGTGCCGATCTACCAGGCGCTGGAGAAGGTCGACGGCAAGGCCGAGGACCTCACCTGGGAGATCTACCGCGACACGCTGATCGAGCAGGCCGAGCAGGGCGTCGACTATTTCACGATCCACGCCGGCGTGCTGCTGCGCTACGTCCCGATGACCGCGAAGCGGATGACCGGGATCGTGTCGCGCGGAGGATCGATCATGGCCAAATGGTGCCTCGCGCACCACAAGGAGAGCTTTCTCTACACGCGCTTCGAGGACATCTGCGAGATCATGAAGGCCTACGACGTCGCCTTCTCGCTCGGCGACGGCCTTCGCCCCGGCTCGGGGTACGACGCGAACGACGAGGCGCAGATGGCCGAGCTCGCCACCTTGGGCGAGCTCACGCAGATCGCGTGGAAGCACGACGTGCAAACGATGATCGAGGGCCCGGGCCACGTGCCGATGCACCTCATCAAGCACAACATGGACGAGCAGTTGCGGCTCTGCGGCGAGGCGCCGTTCTACACGCTGGGCCCGCTCACCACCGACATCGCCCCGGGCTACGACCACATCACGAGCGCGATCGGCGCCGCGATGATCGGCTGGTACGGCACGGCGATGCTCTGCTACGTGACGCCCAAGGAGCACCTGGGGCTCCCCAACAAGACCGACGTCAAGGACGGCATCATGGCCTACAAGGTCGCTGCGCACGCGGCCGACCTCGCCAAGGGCCACCCCGGCGCGCAGATCCGCGACAATGCGATCTCCAAGGCCCGCTTCGAATTCCGCTGGGACGACCAGTTCAACCTCGGGCTCGATCCCGACAAGGCGCGCGAGTTCCACGACGAGACGCTGCCGCAGTCGGGCGCCAAGCTCGCGCACTTCTGCTCGATGTGCGGCCCGCACTTCTGCTCGATGAGGATCACCCAGGACGTGCGCGAGTTCGCGGCGA
>JAFEDF010000248.1 GCA_018241785.1 Pseudomonadota bacterium
GCATGCAACAGAAGGTCGCCGATGGCCGTCACGCTCACGATCAAGCAGGTTCCCGACGAGATCGCCGAGTGCCTGCGCCGGCGAGCCAGCGCGAATCATCGTTCGCTTCAACGCGAACTCCTGCGGATCATCGAGGGCGCCGCGACGGGAATCGATCCTGCCGTCGCCTTTGATGTCTACCGGACGGCCGCCCCGGCGCCCGCTGCGTACGGTGGCCGCGCGCATCCCGCGGGATCGGGACACCCGCGCGGACGGGCTCTTTCGCGTCCTGCCGCGGGTCGGCTGACCCTCGAAGAACTCTGGCAGCGCGCACGCAAGCTCGGTGCGCCGATGCCGTCCGAATCAGCGTCGATCGTCCGCCGCGACCGCGATGCGCGCGACCGTCGTTGACGCGTCGGCGGTTGCCGCGGTCCTCTTCGACGAGCCCGAAGCCGCGCCCATCGTCGCGACCGTGACCGGAAGGCTGCTGGCGCCCGGGCTCATCCGCCACGAAATCGCGGGCGTGTGCGCAACGAAGCTGATCCGCGCACCCGACCGGACGATGGAGATCGAAGCGCGTTATCGGCTGTTCGGCGCACTCGCGCTTGAATTGCTCGATCCCGACTGGAACGCCCTGCCCGCGCTCGCACGCCGCTGGGCGCTGTCGGTCTACGACGCCTCGTACCTGCAGCTCGCACTCGCGCTCGACGCGGTGCTGGTCACGCTCGACGCGCGCCTCGCCGCCGCATGGGACGACGCGACCGCCCGCACGCCGCAACGGCCCGTGAGTTGACCCGGATCACGACGCCGGCGCGTTCGCCGGCGCGTGCCAGCCGCCGCCCAGCGCCTCGATCAGCGCGATCGCCGCGGCCTGCCTGCTCGCGGTGAGCTGCGAAAGCGTCTGGCGCGCCGAGAGCGCGGTGACCTGCGCGGTGACGACGCTCGTGTAGGGCACCTGTCCCTGCAGGTACTGGTTGAGCGTGAGCTCCTCGGTGCGGTCGGCGTCGGCCGACGCTTCCTGCCGCAGATCGACCTGGCGGGCGAGCGAACGAATCGTCGCCAGTTGATCCTCGACGGCCTGGAACGCGGCGAGGACCGTCTGGCGGTAGTTCGCGACGGCGACGGCGCGCGCGGCTTCGGCGCCTTCGACGCGAGCTTTGATCGCGCCGGCGTCGAAGAGCGTCTGCGCGACCGCGAGGCCGAGCGCCCAGACGCTGTTCGACGCGCTCACGACGCTGCCGAGGGTCGAGCTCGCGCCGGCATAGGACGCCGACAGCGAGACACCCGGGAAGTACGCGCTGCGGTCGATGCCGACCGTGGCATTCGCCGCGGCGACTGCGCGCTCGGCGGCGGCGATGTCAGGACGCCGCTGCAGAAGCTCCGAGGGCACGACGAGCGGCACCGCGGGAACCGTCGTGTTGCGCCCGGCGACGGCGATGCCGAACTCGCCCGGCGGCTTGCCGACGAGGAGCGCGATCGCGTGCTCGAGCACCGCGCGCTGGCCCTCGAGCGCAACGAGGTTCGCCTGCGTCGTCGCGAGTTGCGTCTTCGCTTCGAGCACGTCGGTGCGCTGCGCGATGCCGGCGTTGTACTGATTGACGGTGATCGCCAGCGAGCGCTGATAGCCGGCCACCGCGCTCGCCAGGAGCGCGATCTGGTGATCGTCCTCGCGCAGCGTGAAGTAGTCGGTGGCGAGTGCCGCCTGTGCCGAGAGGCGCGCGGCAGCGAGGTCGGCAGCGCTCGCCGCGGCACTCGCCTCGGCGCCTGCCACACCGAGTGCGAGCCTGCCCCAGAGGTCGGGCTCCCAGCTCGCGGCGACGCCGAGCTGATAGCTCGCGGGCTTCGTGGCCCCTCGCACGGCACCGCTTTGCCCCGCGTTCGCATCGAGCGCGAGCGACGGGAACAGAGCGGCGCGCTGCGCGCGCACGA
The DNA here is from genome assembly GCA_018241785.1 of Pseudomonadota bacterium. Lineage (GTDB taxonomy): Bacteria > Pseudomonadota > Gammaproteobacteria > Burkholderiales > Casimicrobiaceae > VBCG01. Next base: position 1,909 of record JAFEDF010000248.1, read on the forward strand.
GCGCCTGCGCCTCGGCATAGGCGGCGGCCGCCGCCGCGACGTTCTGATTCGAGATCGCGACTTCGTCCATCAGCGCGTCGAGCGCAGGATCGTCGAAGAGCTTCCACCAAGAGCCGCGATCGAGCGCGTCGGCGGGCGCCGCCGGGAACCAGTTTGCCGCCACGGCGGGCGCTTCCTTGAACGCCTTCGGCATCGGCACCTCCGGAGGCCGGTACGGTGCCGTCGTGCACGCCGCGAGCGTCAGGGCGGCAATCGCGACGAGTGCAGCGCGAGGCCATCGCCGAAGCCGCGCACTCGCGCGGAAGATGTGCATCGCGCGAAAGGCGTGCATCGCATCGAAGACATGCATCGTATGGAGACGGCAGGTCATATCAACTCGAGCGGAGGTGTCGGCGCGACGGTGCCCGTGCGTGCGAGGTGCCGCTCGTCGCGGCCTCGCCGGCGCAGGCGGTCGAGGTAGAGATAGACGACCGGAGTGGTGAGGAGCGTCAGGAGCTGGCTCGCGACGAGGCCGCCGATGATCGCGACACCGAGGGGCTGGCGCAGCTCGGCGCCTTCGCCGAAGCCGATCGCGAGCGGCAGCGCACCGAGCACGGCGGCGAGCGTCGTCATGAGGATCGGCCGAAAGCGCAGCAGGCACGCCTCGCGCACCGCGGCGAGCGCAGTCAGCCCGCGCGAGCGCTCGGCTTCGAGCGCGAAGTCGATGATCAGGATCGCATTCTTCTTGACGATGCCGATCAGCAGGAACACCCCGATCAGCGCGATCAAGGAGAAGCTCATCCGGAACATGAGTAGCGCCAGCACCGCGCCGACGCCAGCCGACGGCAGCGTCGACAGCACGGTGAACGGATGGACGAGGCTCTCGTAGAGGATGCCGAGCACGATGTAGATGACGACGAGCGCGGCGAGGATCAGGATGCCCTGCTGGCTCGTGCTCTGCTCGGCGAGGAGCGCGGTGCCGGCGAACGACCCGCGGATCGTCGCCGGCATCGCGATGTCGGCCTCGGCCTCGGCAATCGCGCGACCGGCCTCGGCGATCGTCGCGCCCTCGGCGAGGTTGAACGAGATCGTCGTGGCGAGCTCGGTGTCCTGGTGGCTGATCGAGGTGGCCGTCGAGTCCTCGACGACGCGCGCCACCGCCGAGAGCGGGACGAGGTTGGCCGGACGATTGGAGAGCACCTGCCCGGTCGATGCGCCGCGCTGCGCCGGATTGGGCGACAGCGTCGCAGTCGCCGTGCCGCTCGAAGCTGCCGCCGGGCCCGACGTGCTCTCGGTCGCGACGAGCTGCCCGGCGTTGGAGACGAGGGTCGTTCCCGGCACGTACACGTCGCTCAGCGCACCGGGGCTCTCGGTGTACTGCGGCGCCCACTCCATCACCACGTGGTACTGGTTGAGCCCGGTGTAGATCGTTGCGACCTGGCGCTGGCCGAACGCGTCGTAGAGCGCGGCGTCGACGGCGCTCGCGGTGATGCCGAGGCGCGCCGCCTTGTCGTAATCGACGACGACGTGGCTCTCGACGCCGTTCTCCTGGTCGTCGCTGCTGACGTCGGTGACGACTTCGGAGGCTTTCAGCCGGTCGGCGAGCCTGCGCGACCAGTCGTGCAAGAGCGCGTCGTCGTCGCCCTTCAGCGTGTACTGGTAGCTCGCATTGCTCGATCGCCCGCCTGCGCGCACGTCCTGCACCGGCTGCAGGAAGAGCCTCAGGCCGGTGACGCGCTCGAGCTTCGGGCGCAGCCTTCCGATCACCGCGAGGCCGCCGATTCCGCGCTCCGAGCGGGGCTTCAGCTCGATGAACATGAACCCGCCGCCGGCCCGCGCACCGCCGATGAAGCCGACGACCGACTGCACGGCTGGATCGGCGCGGACGATGTCGACGACCTGGCGCAGCTTGTCGCCCATCGCCTTCGTCGAGATGCTCTGGTCGGCCGAGAGCCCGCCGATCAGCTGCCCCGTGTCCTGCTGGGGAAAGAGCGCCTTCGGGACCTTCACGAACAGGTAGCCGTTCATCGCGATCACGCAGACGAGCATCAGCAGCACGAGCCCGCGGTTCGCGAGCGCCCAGTCGAGCGTCCTCGCGTAGACGGCGAGCACGCCCTCGAACGTGCGGCGAGCCACCCGGGCCGGCCACCCCTCGGGGCGGACGCCGGGCGCGCCGCGAGTGCGGCGGTCGGGGCGGAGCAGCCACGCGCACATCATCGGCGTCGTGGTGAGCGAGATCACGAGCGAGATCAGCACGGCGGCCGAGAGCGTCACCGCGAACTCGCGGAAGAGCCGGCCGGGGAGCCCGCCCATGAAGAGGAGCGGAATGAACACGGCGACGAGCGACAGGCTGATCGAGACGACGGTGAAGCCCACTTCGCGCGCGCCCGTCAGCGCGGCCTGCATCCGCGGCATTCCCGCCTCGAGGTGGCGGGTCGTGTTCTCGAGCACGACGATCGCGTCGTCGATCACGAATCCCGTTGCGACGGCGAGGGCCATCAGCGAGAGGTTGTCGAGGCTGAACCCGAGGAGGTCCATGACGCCGAACGTGCCGAGGAGCGCCGTCACCGTCGCCACCGCCGGCACCAGCGTTGCGCGAAGGTTGCGCAGGAACAGGCTCACCACCAGCACGACGAGGATGACCGACGCGACGAGCGCGATCTCGACCTCGTCGAGCGAGGCGCGGATCGAGTGCGTGCGATCCGCGGCGACGTGGATCTCGATGTCGGCCGGAAGCTCCTGCTCGAGCGTCGGCAAAAGCGCGCGCACCGAGTCCACGGTCTTGATCACGTTGGCCGAAGGCTCGGTGCGGATCAGCACGATGACGGCCTTCTGCCCGTTGTAGAGGCCGAGCGTGTGCGTGTCCTCGACGCCGTCCTCGACGTCGGCGACGTCCTCGAGCTTCACCGCCGCACCGTCGCGCCAGGCGATCACCATCGGCGCGTAGTCCGACGCATGGAGGCCCGGCGTCTGCGTGTAGATCTGCAGCCTGCGTCCCTCGCCCTGCACGTCCCCCTTCGGCCGGTTCGCGTTGCTCGCCTGGATCGCCGCACGCACGTCCTCGGTGCTGATCCCGTAGTGGTTGAGCGCGAACGGATGGAGCTCGATGCGCACCGCAGGAAGCGATCCGCCGCCGATCTGCACGTCGCCCACTCCCGAAACCTGCAGCAGCTGCTGGTTGAGGACGTTGGACACCTCGTCGTAGATCTCGCCCGGGGTCTTCGTCTTCGAGGTCAGCGCGAGGATCAGCACCGGTGCGGCGGCGGGATTGGCCTTCCGGTAGGTCGGGTTCGAGCGCAGCGTCGCCGGAAGATCGGTGCGCGCCGCGTTGATCGCAGCCTGCACGTCGCGTGCGGCGCCGTCGATGTCGCGCGAAAGGTCGAACTGCAGCGTGACGCGGGTCGCTCCGAGCGAGCTCGTCGACGTGATCTCGTTCACTCCGGCGATGATGCCGAGGTGGCGCTCGAGCGGCGTGGCGACGCTCGTCGCCATCGTCTGCGGGCTCGCCCCGGGAATGTTCGCGTTGACCGAGATCACCGGCAGGTCGATCGGCGGCAGCGACGCGACCGGAAGCGCGAAGAATCCGGCGATGCCCGCGAGCGCCACGCCCGCCGTCAGCAGCATGGTGCCGATCGGGCGCAGGACGAAGGGGCGCGACAGGTTCATGCGCCGGCGCCGCCGATCCCGCGCCGCGTGCGGCCCCCGGCGAGGCGGTCGAAGGCGAGGTAGATCACCGGTGTCGTGAAGAGCGTCAGCGCCTGGCTGACGATGAGCCCGCCGAAGATCGCGATGCCGAGCGGGCGCCGCAGCTCCGCCCCGACGCCGAAGCTCAGCATCAGCGGAACGGCGGCAAAGAGCGCGGCCATCGTCGTCATCAGGATCGGCCGCAGCCGCAGGAGCGCCGCCTGGTGGATCGCCTCGCGCGGCGGGAGCCCCTGCTCGCGCTCGGCGTCGATCGCGAAGTCGATCATCATGATCGCGTTCTTCTTCACGATGCCGATCAGCAGGATGATGCCGATGATGCCGATGACGCCGAGGTCGTTGCCGGTCACGATGAGTGCCAGGAGCGCGCCGATCCCCGCCGACGGCAGCGTCGAGAGGATCGTCAGCGGATGCACGAAGCTCTCGTAGAGGACGCCGAGCACGATGTAGACGCAGACGACCGCCGCGAGCACGAGCCACAGCTCGTTCGCGAGCGACGCCTCGTACCCGCCCGACGCGCCGAGGAAGACGAGGCGGATCGACGGCGGCAGGCCGATGTCGGCCGCGGCCTTGCGCACCGCATCGACGGCGTCGCCGAGCGCGGTTCCGGGCGCGGTGTCGAAGTTGAGCGTGCTCGCCGGGTATTGCCCGACGTGGGTGATCTCGAGCGGAGCGGGCTTCTCGCTGATTTTCGCGAACGCGGAGAGCGGCGTCGGGCGGCCTGCAGCCGAGATCAACTCGAGCTTGCCGACGTCGGAAGCGTCGGCCGCGAGCCCGGGGTGGGCTTCGAGGATCACGCGGTACTGGTTCGTGTCGGTGAAGATCGTCGAGACGATGCGCTAGCCGAACGCACTGTAGAGGGCGTCGTCGACCGCGCTCGCCGAGATGCCGAGCCGCGCTGCGGTATCGCGATCGACGTCGACGTAGCTCGCGAGCCCCTGCGCGCCGGCGTCGCTGCCGACGTTGCGCACCTCTTGCGCGTTCTCGAGCTTCGCGACGAGCTTCGTCATCCACTGCGTGATCGCGCCGGCGTCCACGCCTTCGAGCGAGGCGCGGTACTCGGTCGGACCGGTCTCGGCGTCGATCGTCAGGTCCTGCGTCGGCTGCAGGTAGAGCCTGGCACCCGGCACGACGCTCGCGCGCTCGCGCAGCCGGTCCATCACCTGCCGCTGGTCGCCGTGCGAAGGCACGAGGTCGACCAGCATGCTTCCGGTCGACAGCATCGTGTTGTTGGCGGCGTCGACCCCGACGACCGACGACAGGTTGGCGACTGCGGGATCGGCGAGGAGAGCGCGGGCGACGTCGCCCTGGATCTGCGCCATCTTCGCGTAGGAGACGTCGCGCGGAGCCTCGATGCGCGCCTGGAGCTGGCCGGTGTCCTGCGTCGGAAAGAGGCCCTTCGGAATGGTCACATACAGGAGCGCGGTGACCGCGAGTGTCGCGATCGCCACCCACAGCGTGAGACGCTCGTGGACGAGGACCCAGCCGAGCATGCGGTCATAGCCCTGCGCGACCCGCCCGAAGATCGCCGTCGTGCGCACGCCGAGCCCGGAGGCGCCCTGGTGCGCGCCGCGCCCGCGCAGCCACCGCGCCGACATCATCGGCACCAGCGTCAGCGAGACGACCGCCGAGATCAGGATGGTGATCGCGAGCGTCACCGCAAACTCGCGAAACAGCCTGCCGACGACGTCCTGCATGAACAGGAGCGGGATCAGTACCGCGACGAGCGAAATGGTGAGCGAGATGATGGTGAAGCCGATCTGCGTCGCGCCCTTCACCGCGGCCTCGAGGGGAGGCTCGCCTGCCTCGATGTAGCGCGCGATGTTCTCGATCATCACGATCGCGTCGTCGACGACGAAGCCGGTCGCGATGGTGAGCGCCATCAGCGAGAGGTTGTTGACGCTGTAGCCGAGGAGGTACATGACGCCGAACGCACCGATGAGCGAGATCGGCACGGCGATGCTCGCGACGACGGTTGCGCGCAGGCTCCCGAGGAACGCGTAGATCACCAGCACGACGAGCGCCACGGCGAGCAGCAGCTCCTTCTCGACGTCGGCAACCGACGCGCGGATGCCGTTGGTGCGGTCGGCGAGCACCTCGACCCGAAGCGATGCGGGAAGCCCCGCAGTGAGTGCAGGCAGCTCGCGCCTGATTGCATCGACCGTCGCGATCACGTTCGCGCCGGGCTGGCGCTGCACGTTCATGATGATCGCCGGGATGAGCGCCGTCTTTGCGCGTCCCGCACACTGCGAGGCGCCGGGGGTATCGCTGCACTGCACGCCGGCCCACGCACCGAGCTGGTTGTTCTCGGCGGCCTCGATCACGCTCGCGACGTCGTCGAGCCGCACCGGTGCGCCGTTCCGGTAGGCGACGATGAGGCGCCGGTAGTCGTCGGCGGTGACGAGCTGGTCGTTGGCGTTGATCGAATAGGCGCGCTGCGGGCCGTCGAAGCTCCCCTTGGCGCCGTTCGAGTTCGCCGCGGCGATCGCGGTGCGCAGCGTGTCGAGGCCGATCCCGTACGAGGCGAGCGCGCGCGTGTTCGCCTGGATGCGCACCGCGGGCCGCTGGCCGCCGGAAAGCGACACGAGCCCGACGCCCGAGACCTGGCTGATCTTCTGCGCGAGCCGCGTGTTGGCGAGGTTCTGCACGTCGGTGAGCGGCATCGCGTCCGAGCTCACCGCGAGCGTGAGGATCGGCGCATCGGCGGGGTTCACTTTCGCGTACACCGGAGGCGCCGGCAGGTCGGCGGGCAGCAGCGATCCGCCCGCGTTGATCGCCGCCTGCACCTCCTGCTCGGCGACGTCGAGCGACAGGTCGAGCGAGAACTGCAGCGTGATGACCGAGACGCCCGAAGCGCTCGTCGAGCTCATCCGCTGGAGCCCCGACATCTGCCCGAACTGGCCTTCGAGCGGCGCGGTCACCGTGTTGCTCATCACCTGCGGGCTCGCCCCCGGGTAGAGCGTGCGCACCTGGATCGTCGGGTAATCGACCTGCGGCAGCGCGGAGAGCGGCAGGAACCTGAAGCCGACGAGGCCCGCGAGCACGATCGCGACCATCAGGAGCGACGTCGCGACCGGCCGCTCGATGAACGGTCGCGAGGGACTCATGCGGCCGCTCCGGTGGGCCCGCGCATCGTCACCGGGCAATCACCGCGCGGGCGCCGCCGTACGGATCGTCGCGCCGTCCTTCAGGCGGTCGCCGCCCTCGGTGACCACCGTTTCGCCGAGCGCGAGTCCTTTCGCTATGACGACGTCGGACACGCCCGCGACACCGGCGGTCACGTTGCGCAGCTTCACCGTGTGATCGGCGTTGACGACATAGACGAAGTCGCCGCTGGGCCCGTGGCGCAGCGCGATGACCGGCACCACCACCGCGCCATCGACCGTCTTGAGCAGCATGCGCACGTTGACGAACTGATTCGGAAACAGCGCGCCGTCGCGATTGTCGAAGCGCGCCTTCGCCTTGATCGTTCCGGTCTGTGTGTCGATCTGGTTGTCGAGCGTGAGGAAGTCTCCCGACGCGAGCTGGCGAGAGCGAGTGCTGTCCCACGCGGTCACCGGCAGCGCAGCCCCCGACACGACGCGGCTGCGGATCTCCGGAATGCGCTCCTGCGGAATCGCGAACTCGACGTCGATCGGCGAGACGCGCGTGATCGTCGCGACCCCGGTTGCATTCCCGGCGGCGATGTAGTTGCCCGCATCGATCGTGCGCAGGCCGACGCGGCCGTCGACCGGCGCCACGATCTTCGACCACTGGAGGTTGAGCCGTGCGCTCGCCTCGTTGGCGCGATCGAGCGCGACGGTCCCCGCCAGCTGCTTGACGAGTGCGGCCTGCGTGTCGACCGTCTGGCGCGCGATCGAGTCCTGCGCGAGGAGCACGCGGTAGCGCTCGAGGAGCACCTGCGCGGCGTCGAGCTGGGCCTCGTCGCGCGTGCGCGCGCCGGTCGCCTGGTCGAGCGCAATCTCGAACGGATGCGGGTCGATCGTCGCAAGCACCTCGCCCTTGCGGACGAGCTCGCCCTCCTTGTAGAGGACCTGGGTGATCACGCCGGAGACCTGCGGGGTCACCGTCACGCTGGCAGGCGAGGTCACCGTGCCGAGCGCGTCGACGTAGATCGGAATGTCGGCGTGCCGCGCCGTCGCGACGCCGACGGTCGAGGGTGGTGCGCCGCGCGCACCCGCGAATCGGCCTGGCGCCCCCGCTCCCGGGCCGGCGCCGCCCGCGCTCCCGTATTCGGCCGGACGGTGCGTCAGGTACCACGCGAGCCCGGCGATGGCGCCGAGAATCACGAGCACGACGACGAGACTGCGCAAGCGATGGCGGCCGGAAGGCGCACCCCCGGAATCTCGACTGGGCGCAGGCACGGTTGGAGGAGAGGATTCCATGGGTCGATGGGGGTGCGGCCGGGAGCATCGCCGCAACGCTTTGTGCGATGCCGGATTATCGCGTGGTTTCGCCGCGCAACGGCTGGGACGGCGGCCTCGCCGCGGGGTTCTGCGATCGTCGCCGAAAACCGCGCGACACCCTGCGGACAATTGCAAGCAATCGTTTCAGCGGCGCGCTGCGACCTTCGGAATCGGGACGCGAACTTCGATCGGGGTACCGGGCTCGACGGGAAAGCCGCGCGCGACCCACGCGTCGATGCCGCCGGCGAGCGGACGCGCACGGCGCAGCCCGCGACGCAGCAGGATCGCCGCGGCGCGGCGCGCCGACACTTCGTTCGGGCACGCGCAGTAGAGCACGATGTCGCGATCGCGCGGCAGGTCGGTGCGGCGCGCGATCGCGTCGAGGTCGAGCGGCAGGGCTCCGGGAATGTGCGGCCGCGCCGACTGCGCGAGACGCGTTCCGACGTCGATGACGAGCGGCGGCGACGTGCCGGCGAGCGCAGCGCGCAGCTCGTCGACCGAGATCATCGCCGCGACGACGAAGCGCGTCATCCTCCAGCGCTCGAAGGCCTTGACGACGACGTAGAGCGCGACGAGAAGCGACAACACGAGGGTACCGAGCGCGATGTTTGCCGCCATCCACGCGAAGAGCGCGTCGACCTCGCGCGCAAAGAGCGCTCCGACTGCCATCGCAGCCCCCGCCCACAGCGCGGCGCTGCCGAGCGATGCGACGACAAAGGCGCTGGTCTTCATGCGAAGCGCTCCGGCGATCGGCGGCGCGACGGTCGAGAAGCCGGGAATGAACTTCGAGACGAGGACCGAGTAGAACCCCCAGCGCTCGAAGATGCCCTCGGTCTGGCGTACGCAGGTATCCGGCGACAGCGAGATGCGGCAGAGCAGCCGCAGCACCCGGTACCCGTGGCGCCGGCCCGCCCAGAACCAGGCGAGATCGGCGACGAGCGATGCCGCGACCGCCGCGGCGAAGGCGAGTCCGAGGTCGAAGCGGCCGCTCGTCGAAAGCGCGCCGGCGACGATCATCGTCGGCACCGCCGGGATCGGCAGGCCGATCTGCTGCAGGAAGACGTTGAGACCGACGAGCGGGGCCCCGTAATGGAGCAGTGCCGACGCGCTGGGATCCATCCGGATGGAGCTTGGGGCGCCCGGGCCGGAACACAATAGGCGCGAGCGCGCGGGCACCCGATACGGGCGCGGCCGATGCGCGTATGCTGCGAGCGCGTGCCGCCCCGCGACCAAGCGTGAACCCGCCGTCATCTTCGTCCGCCCGCGCGGAAACACCCGGCTCCGGCGCGACCCTCGCGCCGCGCTCCCTCGATGCAGGCGCCGGGGCTTCCTGGTGGGGCGAGGCGTGGTCGATCTTCCGCGCCGCGCCGTTCGAGTGGATCGGCGTCGTCGTCATCTACGTCATCGTCTCGGTCGTCCTCACCTTCGTGCCCGTCGTCGGCGGCCTCGCCGGCACCGTGTTCGCGCCGGTATTCGCGGGCGGGGTGATGCTGGGCTGCGACGGCCTCGCCCGTGGACAGCCGCTTTCCGTCGGTTGTCTCTTCGAAGGCTTTCGCGGCCGGCATTTCGCTCCGCTCATGGTGCTCGGCCTCATCTGGCTCGGTGTCCTCGCCGTGATCGCGCTCGTTGTCGTCGGCGGAACGCTGCTGGCGCTCGGACCTGGCGGCGTCGCGGCGTTGATGCGTGCGGCCAACAGCATGACCTTCGACTTCGCCTCGGTCGACTACGCGACGCTTTTCTCCGCCGGGATGACCTTCGCGGCGCTGTCGGCGATCGCGCTCGTCCTCGTCGCCATCGCCGCTTCGGCGTACTGGTTCGCGCCGGCGCTCGTCGTCCTGAATAATGAGCCGCCGATCGCCGCGCTGCGCATGAGCTTCGTAGCATCGTGGGTCAACGTCGGAGCGTTCCTGCTCTATGGCCTCATCGGCATCGGCCTCGCGGTCGCCGCGTCGATCCCGGTGCTCCTCGGCTGGCTCGTCCTCGGACCGATGACGGCGGCGAGCGTGTACGCGAGCTGGCGCACGGTCTTCGGGAGAGCCGCATGAGCGCGGCGCCGGCAAGCTCCCCGCTTGCGGGCGCCGCGTCATCGCCGGTCGCAGACGCTTACGACGCGGGTGATGCCGCCGCCCCGCGCTTTGCCTGGCTGCCCGCGGCGGGGAGCTGGAAGTACTACGCGCTGCTCGCAGCAGCCGGGATCCTCGTACTCGGCCCGCTCGGCGGCATTGCGGCGTCGTACATGAACTTCTCGCTCGGGTTTTTCGTCGGCGGGCAGGTGCTCGCCGGAATCCTCGGATCGGCGGTCACGTTCGGATACGGCGCGCATGGCCGCCACGGCGCCAACTACATCCAGACGACCGCGGCGTCGGTCGCCGGAATGAGCGCGATGGCGGTGGTGATCCAGGCGATGGTGTGGATGGGCCTGCCGAAGCCGCCGGCGTGGCAGCTCGTTCTCTACATGCTGTCGATCGGCATGTTCGGCGTCGGCGTCGGGATGCTGTACACGCCGATCCTCGTCGATCGCCTGCGCCTCACCTTTCCTTCCGGCCTCGCGGTCGCCAACATCCTGCGCGCGCTGACCGATCCCGTGCTGCTGCGCCAGTCGGTCGCGCGGCTCTTCGGCGGCATGGCGGTCGGGATCGTGTCGGGCATCGGCGCGGGCAAGGTCGCCGTGCTGGGAGCAATCGACCTCTCGGCCTCGACCTTCGGCGCAGGCATGATCGTCGGTGCGCGAATCGGCGTCGCAGCGATCGTCGGCGGGCTGGTGAGCTGGGCGATGATCCCGTATTTCATCTCGATCGGCTGGCTCAACCCCGGCGACCCGTTTCGCAAGATCACCTTCCTGATTGCGCTCGGCATGATCATGGGCGCCGCGATCGTCGACATCGCGTTGATCCTCAATCATGCGTTGCAGCGTGCGCGCGACACGCGCGCCGCACCCGATGCGCCGAAGCCCGACTGGCAACGCACCAACGTCGGGCGCCTCGTCCTCTGGGTGGTGTTCTGGGGGATCGCGATCGTCGTCGTCGGCTCGCAGGTGCTCAACCAGCCGGTCGGCTACCTCGCGATGGCGGTCGCGCTGGTGTTCGTGTTCGCGATGGTGAACGGCATTTCGGTCGGGATGGTGGACTCGAACCCGATCTCGTCGGCATTCGTCGTCACCGTGATCCTGATGGCCGCGGTCGGCCTCAAGGATCCGAACGTCGGCCTGATGGCCGCGACGGTGCTGCTGGTGTCGACGGCCGAGGCCTGCGACATGCAGCAGGATCGCTCGACCGGCTGGCGGATCGGGACCAACCGGACGATCCAGTTTCGCTTCCAGGTCGCGGGCATCGTCATGGGCGCGATCCTCGCCGTCGTGCTCGCGCGCCTCTTCATGGATGCGTACCCGATCCTGCTGAAGGACCAGACGGTCATGCCGGCCGACCAGCAGCCTGCGCGCTGGGCGTCGGCGATGACCTACAAGTTCGTCGGCGTGCTCCGGAGCCTCACCCATGATCGCCCGTACGAGCGCACGGCGATCTGGATCGGAGTCGGCATCGGTTTCGCGACCGAGGTGCTGCGCAAGATCATCAAGTCGCGCGAAGCGTGGCAGCGCTTCGCGAAATCGGGGAAGATCGGCTTCAGCGTCGATTTCCTGCTCGACGCGGCCATCCTGCCGTCGCCGTACGCGTCGTCGTTCGGTGGCTTCGTGAACCTGCTGACGTCGGCGTGGTTCGCGGCCGGCGGCATCGTGTCGAGCTTCGTCAACAGCCTGCCGAAGCGTGCGCGAAGCGGGCCCGCGTTGCCGAGCGACATGAGCACGACCTCGCTCGTCGGCGGCGGGCTGATCGCCGGCGACGCGATCGCGGCGCTGGCGCTCGGCGTCGCGGGGCTCCTCGCGACGCTGCTCGGCTGACGCGCGCTCCGCGCGCCGGGTACGCATGCTCCGCGTGTCAGGCACGCATGCTCCGCGTGTCACGCATGCGCAGGGGTGCGCCGCGCCCAGCATGCCGCGCCGTGCACACTGCGCAGATCGGTGCGTACGAGGGTGTCGGCTTGGCGGTCCCTGCTCGGAGTGCGCAAACGCCGGCCTGCGGGTCCCGGCGCGCCATCGCTCGACCAAGTCGACGACCTGATGGTCCTATCGGAACTCGCTTGCCGCGCCACCCGCCACGGCCGTCGCGCACACTCGCAGGGCCCGCCAAGCCGGCACCCTCGTCTGCGACGCCCATGAAAGCGCGAACGGCGCAATCGGCTGACCGCCGTACTGCTGCGCATGCGTCACGCGGTGCCACGCGATCTGCCGCGAGACGCGAAGCGGGGGAGGCGCGCCGCTGCCGGATGCGAGTGCGCGCGACGGCCGTCGGGGGTGGCGCAGCGAGCGAGTTCCGATAGGAACACCAGGTTGCCGAATCCGTCGAGCGATGCTGCGCCGGGCGCCCCCAGGCCGGCGATTGCGCGCTCCGAGCACACGGCAGCGGCGCGCCTCCACCGCTTCGCGGCTCGCTGCAGCAGCGCCTCCACCGCTTCGCGGCTCACGGCAGCGGCCCCTCCCCCGCTTCGCGCAACGCACGACTTGCATCGTTGGCACGCCGGGGCGACGGCGCGTGCGGTCAGTGCGCCTCGTCCCAGTTCGCGCCGTGCCCGACCTCGACGACGAGCGGCACCGAGAGCTTCGCGACTCCGGTCATCAGCGGGGGAAGATCGCGCAGGATCGCCGCGAGCTCCGCCTCGGGGACTTCGAGCACGAGCTCGTCGTGCACCTGCATGATGAGCCGCGTGGCGAGCTTCGCGTCCCCGATGTGGCGGTCGACGGCGATCATCGCGAGCTTGATGAGGTCGGCCGCGGTGCCCTGCATCGGCGCGTTGATCGCCGCGCGCTCGGCGGCCGCCCTGCGCGGGCCTCCGGCCGCGTTGATGTCGGTCGTGTAGAGACGCCGGCCGAACACCGTCTCGACGTAGCCCTGCTCGCGCGCGAGCTCGCGCGTGCGCTGCATGTATGCGGCCACCCCGGGATAGCGCGCGAAGTAGCGATCGATGAACTGCTGCGCGGCGCCGCGCTCGATGCCGAGCTGGCTCGCAAGACCGAAGGCGCCCATGCCGTAGATGAGCCCGAAGTTGACCGCCTTGATGTAGCGGCGCTGGTCGGCCGTCACCTCCTCGGGAGCGATGCCGAACACCTCGGCCGCCGTCGCCCGATGGATGTCGGCACCCTTCCTGAACGCGTCGAGCAGCGCCGGATCCTGCGACAGGTGCGCCATGATCCGCAGCTCGATCTGCGAATAGTCGGCCGACACCAGCACGTTGCCGGGTGCTGCGATGAAGGCCTCGCGGATGCGCCTTCCGTCGGGCGTGCGCACGGGAATGTTCTGCAGGTTGGGGTCGACCGACGCGAGGCGCCCGGTGATGGCGGTCGCCTGCGAATAGGTCGTGTGCACGCGGCCGGTGCGCGGATTCACCATCGCCGGAAGCTTGTCGGTGTAGGTCGACTTGAGCTTCATGAGCGCACGGTAGTCGAGGAGCACCTTCGGCAGCGGATAGTCGGCGGCGAGCGTCTCCAGCACGTCCTCGTCGGTCGACGGCTGGCCGGTCGCCGTCTTCTTCTTCACCGGCAATCCCATCCTCGTGTAGAGGATCTCGGCGAGCTGCTTCGGCGAGCCCAGGTTGAACGGTCCTCCGGCGAGCCGGTGCGCCTCGGTTTCGAGCGCGAGCGCACGCTCGCCGAGATCGCGGCTCTGCACCGCGAGCCGCGCAGCATCGATCAGCACGCCCTCGCGCTCCATCCGGAACAGCACCTCGCGCACCGGAAGCTCGATCGATTCGTACACGAAGCGAAGGGAGGGAACGCGCTCGAGCTGCGGATGGAGCTGCCGATGGAGCTGCAGCGTGACGTCGGCATCCTCGGCGGCGTATTCGGTCGCACGATCGACGGCGACCTCTTCGAACCCGATCCTGCGCGCACCCTTGCCGGTGACGTCGTCGTAGGTGATCGTCGTGAGGCCCAGGTGGCGCAGCGCGAGGCTGTCCATGTCGTGCGGCCGGTGCGCTTCGAGGACGTAGGATTCGAGCAGCGTGTCCTCGGCCACGCCGGCGAGCGTGACGCCGTGGTTGGCGAACACGTGCTGGTCGTACTTGATGTTCTGGCCGAGCTTGCGGCGGCTCGCGTCGGCGAGCCATGGCGCAAGCCTCGCGAGCGTGTCGTCACGGTCGAGCTGCGGCGGTGCGCCGGCATAGCGATGGCCGAGCGGGATGTAGCACGCGCGTCCCGGCTCGATCGCGAGCGAGATGCCGACGAGCGAGGCCTGCATCGGATCGAGGCTCGTCGTCTCGGTGTCGAGCGATACGAGCGCGGCCCCGCCGATCGCAGTGAGCCAGCGCCCGAGCGCGCCCGCATCCTGCACGGCCTCGTAGTGGCGCGCCACGGCTCGTGCGGCAGGCGGGTCGTCGTGCAGCTCGGCGTGCGCGCCGGCCGGCGCAGCCGCGTGTCCGGCTGCATCCGCGCTCCCTCGCTGCGCGCCGGCCTGGGACGCGCCCGGCCGCGCCGGCGCGGCGGGCAGCGAATGTGCGCCGGGATGGCGCTCGGCATCACGCAGCCAGCTCCTGAATTCGCAACGCTCGTACCATTCGCGCAGGCGGTCGGCATCCGGGACCTGCACGCGAAGGTCGGCGAACGTCACCGGCAGCTCGCAGTCGACCTTGACCGTCAGCAGCCTGCGCCCCTGCGGCAGCCAGTCGCGCGCCTTGCGCAGGTTCTCGCCGACGACGCCTCCGATCTCGTCGGCGTGCGCAAGGATGCTGTCGACGCTGCCGTACTGGCCAAGCCATTTCGCCGCGGTCTTCGGGCCGACCTTGTCGACGCCCGGCACGTTGTCGACGGCGTCGCCGGTGAGCGTCAGGTAGTCGATGATCTGGTCGGCGCGCACGCCGAACTTCGCTACGACGCCCGCCTCGTCGTAGCGCTCGTTCGCCATCGTGTTGACGACGGTGATGCCGGGCTCGACGAGCTGGGTGAGGTCCTTGTCGGTCGACGAGATTTCCGTCTCGACTCCGGCGGCCTTCGCCTGCCGCGCGAGGGTGCCGATGACGTCGTCGGCCTCGACTCCCGCGACCATCACCAGCGGCCAGCCGTTGGCGCGCACGATCTCGTGCAGCGGGTCGATCTGTGCGACCAGCGGATCGGGCATCGGAGCGCGATTCGCCTTGTACGCCGGATACCACTCGTCGCGGAACGTCTTGCCCGGCGCATCGAACACGACGCCGAAGTAATCCGGCTTGCCGTCGATCACCAAACGGCGCAACATCGAAATCACTCCGCGCAGCGCGCCGGTCGGCTCGCCTCTCGACGTTCTGAGATCGGGCAGCGCGTGAAAGGCGCGATAGAGGTACGACGAGCCATCGACGAGGACGAGCGTTGCCATGCCCCAGCGCACCCACAAGGTTCCCGAATTGATCGACCCGCAAACGCTGCATTCGACCGACGGACAGGAAGCGTGGCGGGTGCTGGGAATTATGGCAGAGTTCCAGATCGCGGCCGATCAGCTCGCGGGCGTCCTGCCTGCGGTCAGCATGTTCGGAAGCGCGCGCATCGGGCCCGATCACCACTACTACGCGACGGCGAGGGCGATCGCACGCAAGCTCTCGGACGCGGGCTTCTCGGTGATCTCGGGCGGCGGCCCCGGATTGATGCAGGCTGCGAACCAGGGCGCCTACGAGGGCCGCTCGCCCGCGGTCGGGCTCAACATCATCCTGCCCAACGAGCAGTCGGGCAATCGCTACCAGGACATCAGCCTCTCGTTCAGCTATTTCTTCGCGCGCAAGATGATGTTCGCGCGCTTCGCGTCGGCCTACGTCGTGCTGCCCGGGGGCTACGGCACGCTCGACGAGCTCTCCGAGTGCCTGACCCTCGTGCAGACCGGCAAGGGTCACCGCATCCCGATCATCCTCGTCGGCGCCAGGTTCTGGGGCGGGCTTCTCGACTGGATGCGCGACCGGCAGGTCGGCGAAGGCATGATCTCCGCCGCGGACATCGGCCTCATGAAGGTCATCGACGAGCCCGACGCCGTCGTCGAGGCGATCTTCCAGTTCTACGAGACGCGCGGGTTCCAGCCGTCGCGCGAGGTGCGCGAGAAGATGCTGAACCTGTGATTTGGTAGAATGCAAGCGTGCGCAGAGCACCGGGTTGCACGCGATGCGAAATTCGATCCTCAGCCGCCTTCGCACGACGGCCACGGCCGTCGCGCTCGTCATGGCGCAGTTCCTGTGGGCACCGGTCGTCCTCGCGCAGGATCGTGCGACGAGCCCGCCCCCCGCCGCGGCGAAACCGCCACCGCCGCTCCCTGCAGCCGCGCCGCCGCCCATCCCACCGGATCGCGGTGATGCCGACACCGATGAAGCGCCGCAGGTCACCGTCATCCACCGCGATCAGCAGCTCGTCGAGGAAGTCCGGATCCATGGCCAGTTGCGGTATATTCGCGTGACGCCAGCGCACGGGCGACCGTACTACCTGATCCCCGATGCGGCCGGCGGAACCTTCGCGCGCCGTGAAAGCCTCGACTCGACGCTCATGGTTCCGCTGTGGGTGCTGTTCACCTTCTAGCCTGAACTCGAACTTCGTACCGATCGCGACGCGCGATCCGCGCGCCCGGCATCGTCATGTCCGTCTACACGGCCGTCAGCACCGATGAGCTCGCAGCGTGGCTCGCACGCTACCCGCTTGGCGAGTTGGTCGAGCTCGCGTCGATCGCAGCCGGCATCGAGAACACGAACTATTTCGTCACCACCACGCGCGGGCGCTACGTGCTGACGCTCTACGAGCGCATGCCCGCCGACGAGCTGCCGTTCTATCTCAACCTGATGGCGCACCTCGCGCGCGCGGGCGTCGAGGTGCCGATGCCGGCGGCCGACCGCACAGGTGCGCTGTTCTCCACGCTCAACGGACGCCCGGCGGGGCTCGTCGCGCGCATCGACGGCGCCGCGGTCGAGCGGCCGGAGCCCGTGCACTGCGCCGCGGTCGGCGGCGCGCTCGCGCGCCTGCACGTCGCCGCGCAGAGCTACCGCGCCCGCCTCACCAATCGCCGCGGCCCGGCGTGGTGGCGGCAGGCGGCGCGTGCCGTACGGCCGTACCTCAGCGCCTCGCAGAACGAGCTCCTTGCCGGCGAAGTGAAATTCCTCGCGGGTCTCGGCCGCGTGCGGCTTCCCAAGGGCGCGATCCACGGCGATCTCTTCTGCGACAACGTGCTCTTCACGGGAACCCGGGTCGCAGGGATCATCGATTTCGGCTTCGCCGCCACCGATTTTCTCGCCTACGACCTCGCGATCACCGTCAACGACTGGTGCGTCGCGGGCAACGCCGACGGGTCGCTCGATCCCGCCCGCGTCGCGGCGCTCCTCGGCGCCTATTCGGCAGTGCGCCCGCTGACCGCCGACGAGCGCGCGCTGTGGCCGGCACTGCTGCGTGCCGCGGCGCTGCGCTTCTGGGTCTCGCGCCTCTACGATCTCTACCTGCCGCGCCCGGGCGAGCTCACGCACGCGCACGATCCGACACCGTTCGAGCGCATCCTGCGGTCGCGGTCGGGTGCGGCAGCCGCCCTTCCCTCCGATGGCTGACGGCTCGCAACCGGATTCGCCGAGGCCGGCGTCGCGCGAGCTCGCGTTCACGCGGCACGAGGGACGCCGCGGCGCGCAGTGGCTCGTCGAGGCGTGGGCGATGCTCGCGCGCGAGCGGATGCCGTGGATCGGCCTCGTGCTCGCCTACTACGTCGTGCTCGCGCTCATCGAATGGACTCCGTGGATCGGGGCGTTTCTCGCGCCGATCCTGAAGCCCGTGCTTTCGGTGGGCATGCTCGCTGCGGCGTGGACACAGGAGCGTGGAGGCCGGCCCGAGCTTCGCATGCTCGGGCGTGGATTCGGCGCCAACCTGTGGGCGCTCGTTCCGCTCGGCGTCGTGCTGATCGTCGGCGTCGCCATCGCGATCGCTGCGACCGCGCTCGTCGACGGCGGCAAGCTCCTCGAGCTCCTCTACGGGAGCGCGCCGGTCGACTCAGACTCCGCCGCAGCCGCGAGCAGCGTTCGCGCGACGCTCGCCGATCCCAGCGTCGAGCTCGCGATGCTGTTCGGGGGCCTATGCGCGCTGCCGACGATCCTCGCGCTGTGGTGGGCGCCGGCGCTCGTCGTGTTCCAGGACGCGAGCGCGCCCGCCGCGCTGCGCGCGAGCCTGCGCGCGGCGCTCGCCAACTGGCGCCCGGTGCTGCGCTACGCGCTGCTCGTGTTCATGCTGGGCGGCGTCGTGCCGTCGTTCCTCACGACGCTCGTGGCACTGATCGTGCCGGCAGCGGCGTATCCGCTCGTCGCGAGCGCACTGCTGCTCCCCTACGTCATCATCTTCGTCACCGTGCTCCACATCGCCGACTACGTGAGCTACCGCGACGTGTTCCACGCCGGCGAATAGGGTGGGGTCAGGTCTTGCCTTTTGCCTCGGCGACGCCGAGGCAAAAGGCAAGACCTGACCCCACCTACGCCCGCTCGAGGTGGGCGAAGTCGAGGGCGAGCCACTTCACGCCGGCCTCGCGAAAATTCACCTGCACGCGCGCGTCACTCCCCTGGCCCTCGGAATCGATGATAATGCCGAGGCCGAACTTGACGTGGCGCACGGTCTCGCCGATGCGCCAGCCGGGCAGCGCCGCCGCAGCGGAACCCTCCGCCGGCCGGCGCGGCCTTCCCTCGCTGCTACCCACAGCGTACCGCGGGGATTCCGGCCGCTGCGGGCGCGCTCCGAAATCGACGTCGTGGCTCGCGCGAATCCGTTTCGGCGACAGACATTGCACGAGCTCGCGCGGCAGCTCGTCGACGAAGCGCGACGGCACGTTGTACCGCGTCTGCCCGTGCAGCATCCGCGTCTGCGCGAGCGTCAGATAGAGCCGCCGCCGCGCGCGCGTCACCGCGACGTACATGAGCCGGCGCTCCTCCTCGAGTCCCGCGGGCTCGTTCCTGCTGTTCTCGTGCGGGAAGAGCCCTTCCTCGAGCCCGGTGACGAAGACCGTGTGGAACTCGAGGCCCTTGGCGGCGTGCATCGTCATCAGCTGCAGCGCAGCGCGCCCCTCGGCCTCCTGCGTGTCGCCCGCCTCGAGCGCGGCGTGGGCGAGGAAGGCGGTGAGCGGATCGGTCGCCCCTTCGTCGGTCGCCGCGGCGCCGTCCGGTCCCGATGCTGCGATCGGCGCATCGACGGCGAGGTCCGCTTCGCGCGTGAACGCCTCGGCGGCACTCACGAGCTCGGCGAGGTTCTCGACGCGCTCCTCGCCGTCGCGCTCGTTCCTGTAGTGCGCAGCGAGACCCGAGACCTCGACGACGTGTTCGACGGTTTCGCCGAGCGGAAGCGATCGCGTCGCCTCGCGCGCACCCTCGATCATGCCGATGAACGACGCGAGCGCGGTCCCGCTACGCCCCTTCACCGAACCTTCGCACGCAGCCTGCCACAGTGAGCTGCCGCGCTCACGCGCTGCGTCCTGCAGGAGCTCGAGGCTGCGCGCGCCGATGCCGCGCGGAGGGAAGTTGACCGCGCGCAGGAAGGCTCCGTCGTCGCCGGGCGTGGCGAGGAGCCGCAGGTAGGCGAGCGCGTTCTTCACCTCGGCACGCTCGAAGAAGCGGGTGCCGCCGTAGACGCGGTACGGAATGGCCGCGTTGAAGAGCGCGTGCTCGAGCACGCGCGACTGGGCGTTGCTGCGATAGAGAAGCGCGATCTCGTCGAGCGCGAGCCCCTCGCCGGCGAGTCCCTGCACGACGTCGACGATGAACGCCGCCTCGTCGAGATCGGTTCCGGCGACGAACGCCCGCACCGGCTCGCCCTTGCCCTCGCTCGTCCACAGGTTCTTGCCGAGGCGTGAAGCATTGTTGCGGATCAGTGCGTTGGCGGCGTCGAGGATGTGGCCGTGCGAGCGGTAGTTGCGCTCGAGCTTGATCAGGCGCACCGGCACGCCGCCACGCGCGAAATCGCGCTCGAGGTGGCGCATGTTGGCGACGTTGGCGCCGCGGAACGCGTAGATCGACTGGTCGTCGTCGCCGACCGCGAACACCGCTGCGTCCGGGCCCGCGAGCAGGCGCAGCCAGCGGTACTGGAGCACGTTCGTGTCCTGGAACTCGTCGACGAGCAGGTCCGAGAAGCGCCGCTGATAGTGCGTGCGAATCGCCTCGCTGCCGGCGAGGAGCTCGACGCTTCGAAGCAATAGCTCGGCGAAATCGACGACTCCTTCGCGCTCGCACATCGCCTCGTAGAGCGCATAGTGCTCGACCTTCGTCCGCGCGATCGAGTCCCCGGCCTCGACGGCATTCGGGCGCAGCCCGCGCTCCTTCGCATCGGCGATGAACCACTGCAGGTCGCGCGGCGGATAGCGCTCGTCATCGAGGCCGTGCGCACGGTAGAGCCGCTTGATGAGCCCGAGCTGGTCCTGCGTGTCGAGGATCTGGAAGAGCTGCGGCAGCCCGGCGTCCCGGTAGTGCGCGCGCAGCATGCGGTTGCACAGGCCGTGGAAGGTCCCGATCCACATGCCCCGCGTCGTGACCGGGGTCAGCGTGGACAGTCGCAGCAGCATCTCGCGCGCCGCCTTGTTGGTGAAGGTGACGGCGAGGATCGAGTAGGGAGTCGCCTGCCCGGAAGCGAGGAGCCACGCGATGCGCGTCGTCAGCACGCGCGTCTTGCCGCTTCCCGCCCCCGCGAGGATCAGTGCCGATTCGTGCGGCAGCGTGACGGCGGCGAGCTGCTCGTCATTGAGATCGGCAAGGAGCGGCGACGTCATCTGATCGATTATAGGTGACGGGGAGCGGACGCCGAGGCGCCGCGCCGATCGATTGCCGGCGCGGGGCTATAATCCGCGTCGCTTCGCGCCCCACGCCGCGCGCACCGACCCGCACGATGCCCAGGACCCCTGACGACCAGCCGTCCGTCAACTCGGCGACGATGCGCTCGTTCGTGCACTGGATCCGTGCGGCAGCGCCCTACGTCCACGCGTTTCGCGGCCATACGTTCGTGATCGCCTTCGGCGGCGAGGTCGTCGCCGACGATTCGTTCCTCGGCGTCATCCACGACCTCAATCTGCTGCACAGCCTCGGCATCAAGCTCGTCGTCGCCCACGGCTGCCGGCCGCAGGTCGAGGCGATCCTCGCCCAGCAGAACATCCCGAGCCGCTACGCGAGCGACGTGCGCATCACCGACGCCGACACGATGGACTGCGTGCTCGAGGCGGCCGGCCAGGTGCGCGCGCGGATCGAGGCGCTCCTCTCGCTCGGCCTCGCCAACTCGCCGATGGCGGGCGCGCGAAACCGCGTCTCGTCGGGCAACTACCTCACCGCGAAGCCGCTCGGCGTCGTCGACGGCGTCGACATGCAGCTCGCCGGAGAGGTGCGCCGCATCGACACCGAGGCGATCCGCCAGCGCCTCGACGACGGCGACATCGTGCTGATCTCGCCGATCGGCTATTCGCCGACCGGCGAGATCTTCAATCTCACCGTCGAGGAGGTTGCGACGCAGGTCGCAGTCAGGATGGACGCGACCAAGCTCATCTTCCTGATCGACACCGATGGTGTTCGCAACGGGCGCAGGCAGCTGCTGTCCGACCTCTCGACCGCCGACGCCGAGGCGCTCCTCGAGCGCTCGACGAAGCTTCCCTCCGACGTGCGCACCTACCTGCCGGCGGCGATCCGCGCGTGCAACAACGGCGTCAAGCGCGCGCATCTCATCAGCCGTCACCACGACGGTGCGCTCCTCCTCGAGCTCTTCACCCGCGACGGCATCGGGACGATGGTCGCGGCGACTGCGCTCGCGCACATCCGCAGCGCCACGATCGACGACGTCGGCGGCATCCTGTCGATCATCGAGCCGCTCGAGGAGCAGGGCATCCTCGTGCGCCGCTCGCGCGAGCGGCTGGAGAGCGAGATCGAGCGCTTCATCGTCGCCGAGTACGACAACCACATCATCGGCTGCGCGGCGCTCTACGCGTTTCCCGAGGAGCGCGCCGGCGAGCTCGCGGCACTCGCCGTCCACCCCGATTTCCGGCGCGAGGGCTATGGCGAAGCGCTGATGCACGAGATCGAGCAGCGCGCGCGCAAGCTGAAGCTCGCGTCGATGTTCGTGCTGACGACGAAGACCGCGCACTGGTTCCTCGAGCGCGGCTTTCGCACCGTCGCGATCGGCGACCTGCCGCGCGAGAAGCAGGCGCTCTACAATTACCAGCGCAAGTCGCTCGTCTACCTGAAACCGCTCGCCGCCTGAGCGCGCAGCCCGCAACGCAATCGAAAGCCAGCCATGTCCCGAACCGTGAAGTGCGTCAAGCTCGGCCGCGACGCCGAGGGTCTCGATTTCCCGCCCTACCCGGGCGAGCTCGGCAAGCGCATCTACGAGAACGTCTCGAAGGAAGCGTGGGCGCAGTGGCTGAAGCACCAGACGATGCTGGTGAACGAGAACCGCCTGTCGCTCGCCGATCCCGGCGCACGCAAGTGGCTCGCCGCGGAGATGGAGAAGCACTTCTTCGGTGGCGGCGCCGCGCTGCCCCCAGGGTATGTGCCGCCGCAGCGATAACGCAATCGTCCGGCGTGGTCGCGCCTCCGCGGCGGGTCGACCCTCGCAGTCGTGAGTTCCGCCGGGCCACCGGGCATCACCTTTCGGCACACCTCCGACGCCGACCTTCCCGCGTGCCACGCGGTATTCCACGCGTCGCAGGACGAGTTGCACAAGCGCCGCAACGTGCCGTGGACCGTGTCGCCCTTCGATCCTGCCGGCCCGTGGGCGACGCTGCAGCGGCACCTGATCACGCACGACGGCGCGCGCGCGTACGTCGCCGAGGCCGGCTCGCGCATCGTCGGTTTCACCGCGGCACTCGTGCGCGGCGACTTCTGGTTTCTCGCGGCGCTCTTCGTCGACCCCGCGTACCAGGGCAAGGGAGTCGGTGCGAGGCTTTTCGATCTCGCATGGGATCGCTCGTGCCGGCGCCACGCGACGGTCACCGAAGCGATCCAGCCGGTGTCGAACGGGCTCTACGCGCGGCGCGGATTGCTGCCGGTGACGCCGATGCTCGTGTTCAGCGGAAAGCCGCATCGAGACCCATGGGGACATTGCGGCGACGCTCGCCGCGGGGATCCCGTGGAGCATCGCGGGACTTGCGGCGAGCCCGTTGACGCTCGCCCGGAACCGGCGACGCCGACTCCCGAGGCGCTGCGCGCGATCGACCTCGCCGCGTACGGCTTCGATCGCCGCGTCGATCATGCATTGTGGTCGCGGATGGCGAGCTCCGCGACGTTGTGGCTGCGCGATGGGGAGCCCTGCGCGTACAGCTACCGCGGCACCGTCGCGTCCCTGGTCGGCCCGGTCGCCGGGCGCGATCCGCAGTGTGCGGCGCTGGCGTTTCGCGCCGAACTCGCCCGTACGCCCGAAGGGGAAGGGGTCCGCCTCAGCGTTCCCGGCACGGCGAGCGCACTCGTGCGCGTCGCGCTCGACGCGGGGCTGCGCTTCGACGATCCGGGCCTACTCCTCCTCTCGCCCGGCGACGCGCTGCCGTCGTCGTGGGTGCCGCACAGCTTCTGGCTGCTGTGACGACTGCCGTTACGACTGCTGCGACCCCTGTGACCGGGGCGACGGCTCCGGCCTCTGCTCCTGCGCGTTGCGATGTCGCGATCGTCGGCGGCGGTGCCGTCGGGCTCTCGGCCGCGTATTTCGTGAAGACGCTCGCACCCGCGGCCGAAGTCGCGGTGATCGAGCGCGAGCCCGGTTACGAGCACGGCTCGACCCTGCGCGCGTCGGGCGGATGCCGCGTCCAGTTCTCGTGCCCCGAGAACATCCTGATGTCACTCTTCTCGATCGACTTCATCCGCCGCTTTCCCGAACGGATGCGCACGGCGACGCACGAGGCGCCGATCGACTGGGTCGAGGGCGGGTATCTGTTCGTCGTGCCTCCCGAGCACGTCGCGATGCTCGAAGCGAACCACGCCGAGCAGCGCCGTCTCGGCTGCGTCGCCCATCTCCTCGACCCCGCGGCGCTCGCCGCGCGCTTCCCGTCGATGCGTGTCGACGACCTCGGCGCCGGCGTACACACGCCTCACGACGGCTGGTGCGACCCGCACCAGCTGCTGCACGGGCTCAGGCGCAAGGCGATCGAGCTCGGCGTGCGCTGGATCGCCGACGAGGTCGTCGTGCTCGACGTCTCGGGAACCGCGATCCGCACGGCCGGGCTTCGCTCGGGCGCGCGGATCGCCGCGGCCGCGTTCGTCAACGCCGCGGGCGCGTGGTCGGCCGAGGTCGCGCGGATGGCCGGCATGGCGCTCCCCATCTCGCCGCTGCGCCGCTTCGAGCACTACTTCACCTGCGGCAACCCGATCGAGCGGTTGCCGTACGTGAAGGACGTGCAGCGGATGGCGTTCAGGTCGGAGGGCGCGGGCTTCTCGGGGGGCGTCGTCGACTCGAGCGAGCCTCGCGGCTTCAACTTCGACGTCGACCACGACTACTTCGAGCGCGTCGTCTGGCCCGCAGTCGCGCACCGCTTCCCGCCGCTCGAGGCCGCGCGCTGCCACCGCACCTGGTCGGGACTCTACGAGCAGTGCGAGCTCGACGGCAACCCGATCATCGGCAACTGGCCAGGCGTGCTCGACAACTTCCACGTCTGCGCGGGATTCTCCGGGCACGGCATGATGCACGCTCCGGCGGCGGGACGCGCGATCGCCGAGCGCATCGTCTTCG
>JAFEDF010000249.1 GCA_018241785.1 Pseudomonadota bacterium
GCGACCGCCGCGTTCCTCGACGCCGTCCTCGTCAGCTGCGACCGCCGGGCTCTGCCTGTCTACGAGCGCTACGGCGTGCCGGTCGCGCTGATCGACTGACGTCGTCGTTGGCGTCGCCGAGCGCAGGCCCGAGATATCGCCCGGTGTAGCTCGCTTCGACGCGGCTGATCGCCTCGGGCGTTCCCTGCGCGACGATCGTCCCGCCGCCCGCCCCGCCCTCGGGCCCGAGGTCGACGATCCAGTCGGCAGTCTTGATGACGTCGAGGTTGTGCTCGATCACGACGACCGTGTTGCCGTGGTCGCGCAGGCGGTGCAGCACCGAGAGCAGGAGCTCGATGTCGTGGAAGTGGAGCCCGGTCGTCGGCTCGTCGAGGATGTAGAGCGTGCGGCCGGTGTCGCGCTTCGAGAGCTCGAGCGAGAGCTTGACGCGCTGCGCCTCGCCTCCCGAGAGCGTGGTCGCCGCCTGCCCCAGCGTGATGTAGCCGAGGCCGACGTCGAGGAGCGTGGAGAGCTTGCGCGCAACCGCCGGCACCGGCTCGAAGAATGCGAACGCCTGCTCGACCGTCATCGCGAGCACGTCGTGGATGTTGCGGTCCTTGTAGCGGATCTCGAGCGTCTCGCGGTTGTAGCGCTGGCCGTGGCAGACGTCGCAGGGAACGTAGATGTCGGGCAGGAAGTGCATCTCGACCTTGATCAGGCCGTCGCCTTCGCAGGCCTCGCAGCGCCCGCCCTTGACGTTGAACGAGAAGCGCCCCGGCCCGTAGCCGCGCTCGCGCGATTCCTTCACCTGCGCGAAGAGCTCGCGGATCGGCGTGAACAGGCCGGTGTAGGTCGCCGGGTTGCTGCGCGGCGTGCGCCCGATCGGACTCTGGTCGACGCTGATCACCTTGTCGAAATGGTCGAGGCCGTCGATCTCACGGTACGGCGCAGGCTGGTCGGCGCTGTCGTAGAGGTGCCGCGCGACGGCGTGGTAGAGCGTGTCGTTGACGAGCGTCGATTTTCCGGACCCTGACACCCCGGTCACGCAGACGAAGAGGCCAACCGGGAGCTCGAGCGTCACGTCGCGCAGGTTGTTGCCGGTGGCGCCGCGCACGACGAGCATGCGCTCGCGGTCGATCGGCGCGCGCTTCGCGGGAACCGGAATGCGCCGGCGTCCCGACAGGTACTGGCCGGTCAGCGAATGCGGTGCGCGGCGGATCTCGTCGGGCGTGCCCTGCGCGACGACGAGCCCGCCGTGCTCGCCGGCGCCCGGACCCATGTCGACGACGTGGTCGGCGGTCATGATCGCGTCGCGGTCGTGCTCGACGACGATCACGCTGTTGCCGAGGTCGCGCAGGTGCTTCAAGGTCGCGAGCAGCCGGTCGTTGTCGCGCTGATGCAGCCCGATCGACGGCTCGTCGAGCACGTACATGACTCCGGTGAGGCCCGAGCCGATCTGCGACGCGAGGCGGATGCGCTGCGCCTCGCCGCCCGAGAGCGTCTCGGCCGAGCGGTCGAGCGACAGGTAGTCGAGCCCGACGTTGTTGAGAAACGACAGCCGCGACACGATCTCCTTCACGATCTTGTCGGCGATCGCCGCGCGGTGGCCCGGAAGCGAGAACTTCGCGAACCACTCCATCGTGCGCTTCAGCGGCCACGCCGAGATCTCGTAGATCGCGCGCGCGTCGGCGTCGCTGCCGACGCGGACGTTGCGCGCCTCGCGCTTCAGCCGTGTGCCGTCGCATTCCGGGCACGGCTTGTCGTTCAGGTATTTGGCGAGCTCCTCGCGCACCATCGCGCTGTCGGTTTCACGGTAGCGGCGCTCGAGGTTGGGAATGATGCCTTCGAACGCGTGCTCCTTCACCGACGCTCTGCCGCGCTCGGACAGGTAGGTGAACGAGATCTTCTCGTCGCCCGAGCCGTAGAGAATGAGCTGCTGCACGCGCTCTGGGAGCTTCGAGAACGGCCGCTCGATGTCGAAGCCGGCGTGCTTCGCGAGGCTCTGCAGCATCTGGAAATAGAACTGGTTGCGCCGGTCCCAGCCGCGGATCGCGCCCGACGCGAGCGAGAGGTCGGGAAAGGCGACGACGCGCTTCGGATCGAAGAAGCTGATCGAGCCCAGCCCGTCGCAGCGCTGGCACGCGCCGATCGGATTGTTGAACGAGAAGAGCCGCGGCTCGAGCTCGGAGAGCGCGTAGTTGCAGATCGGGCAGGCGAACTTCGCCGAATAGAGGTGCTCGTGCCCGGTGTCCATCTCGACGGCGATCGCGCGCCCGTCGCCGTGGCGCAGAGCAGTCTCGTAGGATTCGGCGAGACGCTGCTTCAGCTCGGGGCGCACGCGAAGCCGGTCGACGACGACTTCGACGGTGTGCTTCGAGTTGCGCGCGAGCGCAGGCACGGCGTCGATCTCGTGGACGTTGCCGTCGACGCGCACGCGCACGAAACCTTTCGCACGAAGCTCGGCCAGGAGCTCGAGCTGCTCGCCCTTGCGGTTCACCACCGCCGGCGACAGGATCATCAGCCGGGTGTCGGCCGGGAGCTCGAGGGTCGCGTCGACCATCTGCGAGATGGTCATCGAGGTGAGCTTCTGCTCCGGATGGTTGATGCAGTACGGATCGCCGACGCGCGCGAACAGGAGGCGCAGGTAGTCGTGGATCTCGGTGACGGTGCCGACCGTCGAGCGCGGATTGTGCGAGGTGGCCTTCTGCTCGATCGAGATCGCCGGCGACAGGCCCTCGATCAGGTCGACGTCGGGCTTCTCCATCAGCTGCAGGAACTGGCGCGCGTAGGCCGACAGCGACTCGACGTAGCGGCGCTGCCCTTCGGCGTACAGCGTGTCGAAGGCGAGCGAGCTCTTGCCCGATCCCGACAGCCCGGTGATGACGATCAGCCGGTGCCGCGGGAGGTCGAGGTTGAGGTTCTTGAGGTTGTGCGTCCGTGCGCCGCGGATGCGGATCAGGTCCATGCGCAATCGCCCGTGCGGTCTAGTCCGCAGGGCCTAAGGAAATCGAGGCAACCTGTTAGTATAGTGCGTTTCACCATCCCGTTACACCTGACGCCATCGCGTCATCCACCGGAACCACATCATGGCCTCGGTCAACAAAGTGATCCTCCTCGGCAACCTCGGGCGCGACCCCGAGACCCGCTACACCACCGACGGCAGCGCGATCGCGAACCTCAACATCGCGACGTCCGAGACGTGGAAGGACAAGAACGGCGAGAAGCAGGAGCGCACCGAGTGGCACCGCGTCGTGCTGTTCGGGCGCACCGCCGAGATCGCCGGTGAATATCTGAAGAAGGGGCGCTCGGTCTACATCGAGGGCCGTCTGCAGACACGCAAGTACACCGACAAGGATGGCGTCGAGAAATATTCGACCGAGATCGTCGGCGACCGCATGCAATTGATCGGCGGGCCGCGCGAGGGTGCCGGCGGCGACGTCGAGTTCAGTTCAGGTCAGGGCGCAGGCGCGCGGCGCGAGCCGGCGGCGGCGTCCGCCGGCAAGGCGGCCACGCCGAAGAAGAACACCGAGGATTTCGACGACGACATCCCTTTCTGAACCGGGTGGGGTCATTCGATGACGGCGCCACCGAGGCATACGTCGCCGTCGTAGACGACGAGGTATTGGCCGGGCGTCGGCGCCCACTGCGGCGCGTCGAAGCGCGCGACGAGGCGGCCGGCCGCAGCCATCTCGATGGTGCAAGCCGCTGCGCTCGTCCGGTAGCGCGTTCGCGCAGTCACCCGCGCCGGCAGCGCGGGGGCCACCCCGGCAATCCAGTGCGGCTCGATCGCCGGGACGACGCTGCGTAGGAGCAGCGGGTGCTCGTGGCCCTGGACGGCGACGAGTGCGTTTCGCGCCACGTCCTTCGCCGCGACGAACCACGGTGCGCCGGTGCCATCGCGCGTGCCGCCGATGCGAAGCCCCTCGCGCTGCCCGAGCGTGTAGTAGGCGAGCCCCTGGTGCGTGCCGACCTCGACCCCCTCGGGCGTCACGATCGGCCCCGGCGTGCGCGGCAGATAGCGTGCGAGGAAGTCGCGAAACGGGCGCTCGCCGATGAAGCAGATGCCGGTCGAATCGCGCTTCGCCCACGTCGGGATGCCCTCGCGCCGCGCGATCGCGCGCACTTCGCTCTTCGCAATCGCGCCGAGCGGAAACAGCACCGGCTCGAGCTGCTCCTGCGTGAGGCGATGGAGGAAATAGGTCTGGTCCTTCGAAGCGTCCGCGGCAGCCAGGAGCTCGACTTTCCCGGCGGCCGTCCTGCGCGTGCGCGCGTAGTGGCCGGTGGCGATCCGATCGGCGCCCATTGCGCGCGCGTGGTCGAGGAACGCCCGGAACTTGATCTCGCTGTTGCACAGCACGTCGGGGTTCGGCGTGCGCCCCGCCTCGTAGTCGCGCAGGAACGACGCGAACACGCGCTCCCGATAGCGCTCGGCGAAGTTGACGGCCTCGATCTCGATGCCGATCACGTCGGCGACCGCCGCCGCGTCGACGAGATCCTCGCGCGACGTGCAGTATTCGTCGGTGTCGTCGTCCTCCCAGTTCTTCATGAAGACGCCGACGACGTCGTAGCCCTGGCCCTTCAGCAGCCAGGCGGCAACCGACGAATCGACGCCGCCGGACATCCCGACGACGACGCGCTCCCGGCGTGCGGTCACACGCGAGCGATCACACGCGAGCGATCACGCTGAGCGGCCAGCGAACGCCGTTGCGGTAATCGTCGAGCGAGCGCAGCACGAGCGGGCTGCGATGGCGCGGCGCCCGCGCAGCCGCTTCCTCGTAAGTGAGCCAGAGCGCGCGCACGATGCCCGTGTCGAGGCTTCGCGCCGGATCATGGCCACGTGCGGTGGCGGCAAACGTGAAGCGCACGAAGGTCGCACCGCGGTCGGAAGCCTCCCAGTGGTAGACGCCGACCAGGGCGACCGGCTCGACGTCCCACGCGGACTCCTCGAGCGTCTCGCGGGCCGCCGCCGCGGCGATCGATTCGCCGGCCTCGACGTGACCGGCCGGCTGGTTGAGGCGCAGTCCGGAGCGGGTCTGCTCCTCGACGAAGAGATACCGGCCGTCGCGCTCGACCACCGCGGCGACCGTGAGGATCGGCCGCGCAGCAACGGGCGCCGACCGGGCGAGCGCAATCGGACGGACGGGCGAGGCGACGGCGGTATCAGGCATTGCGGGCATGATGCTGTGCATTTCCATCATTGCGAACCTCCGGCGTTCGCAATGCAAGAGTCGGGCCGCCCCCCGATTCGCCCCCTCCCAAAACGAACTGCCCCGGGAGCTGCATGCCGCCGGGGCAGTCGGGTCGGACGCGGGCTTACTTGGCGGGCGCCGCGCCTTCCTTCGCCGGGGCTTCCTTCGCCGGGGCTTCCTTCTTGGCTTCCTTCTTGGTGTGCTTCTTCGCCTTCTTCGTGCTGTGCTTGGTGGTCTTCTTCGCTTCGTGCTTCGCGCCGCTTTCGGCCTTCATCGGTTCGGCGGCCTTGGCCGGAGCGGTCGCCGCGGCGGGCGCAGGAGCAGCCGCGGGCGCGGGTGCCGCGCCCTGGGCCCAGGCAGTGGCGGCGAAGGCGCCGGCAATCAGGGCGATCAGCAATTTGTTCATGTCCAAAGTCCTTTTCGACTGTCGAGAATGGGAAATGACGCCGGGATTCGGCGTCGGTGTCATTAACGCGTCCGAACAACTCCGCGTTGACAACCGACGGTTGCCGAGGTCCGCCGAACCGGGCCGAAACCTTTCCCGCAATCAACGACTTGCATAGCCGGCCGCTGTCGCCCCGCGACGACAGATCGTCCAGGAAATACCACCATTTCTGCGCTGCAACGTTCGGCTCAGCCGGCGAGCCCCTGCTGGCGCTGCAGCCAGTCGCGCGCGAGGGCGACCGTCACCGGGCGGCGGCGCGCGAGCGATTGGCGGTCGAGGCCGGCGAGCGCCGCGACCAAAGTCGCCATGTCGCGCCGCGTATGGGCGAGGAGGTAGGCGATCACCTCGTCGGAGAGGTGAAAACCGCGCTCCCTCGCGTAGGCCGCGAGGGCGCGCGGCTTCTCCGCGTCGGCGAGCGCGCGGACTTCGAGCACGAGGCCCAGCGCAAGCCGGGTCCTGAGGTCGTCGCGCAGGGCGAGACGTGCCGGCGGGATGTCGGCCGCGGCGATCCACTGCGCACCTGACGCGGCGAGGGTGTTGACGAGCGTGAAGAGCCTCGCCTGCGCAGCGCCGTCGGCACGCTGCACGTCGTCGATGGCGAAGAGCGTTCCCGGCGGAAGGCGGTCCGGCTCGGTCGGGGCGTCGGCAGGATGGGCGCAGAGAAACACCGGGCGCCGCCGGCGGGCGACGTCGATCGCCGCGTGCAGCAGGTGCGTCTTGCCTGCGCCCGCCTCGCCCCACAGCATGAGCCCGGGCACGGCGAGCTCGCCCCCGGCGAGCCCGGCGATGCTCGCCACCGCCTCGCCGTTCGCGCCGGGGACGAAGTTGGCGAGCGAAGGCGGTTCCGGGCGAGCGAGCTCGAAAACCAGTTGCTGGGCCACGGATCGAACGCCGTCGACGCTGTGCGGCAGCGCGCGGGCGCGCGCTATTCCTCGCGGTACACGGGTGATGCCGCGTAGGCCGCACGCACGTGGCGCAGCGCGACGAGCAGCATCGCCGAGACCGGCAGCGCCATCAGCACGCCGACGAAGCCGAACGCCTGGCCGAACGCGAGCAGCGCGAAAATCACCGCGAGCGGATGCAGGCCGATGCGGTCGCCGACGAGGAACGGCACCAGCAGGTAGCTCTCGAGGAGCTGGCCGATCCCGTACACGGCGAGCACGGCGATGAAGCCCGGCCAGCCGTGCCATTCGAGCACCGCCGCGATGACGCCGAGCACGAGCCCGAGCCCGAAGCCGACGTAGGGGATGAACACGAGAAGACCGGTGAGAATGCCGATCGCGAGCCCGCGCGAGAGCCCTGCGATCGTGAGGCCGATCGCGTAGTACGCCGCGAGCGCCACCATGACGAGAAGCTGGCCGTGCAGGAACTCGGCGAGCACCCCGTCGACCTCGCCGACGATCACGCGCAGCCGCGTGCGCCAGCGATGCGGGACGAGATCGTCGAGGCGATCGATGATCATGTTCCAGTCGCGCAGGAGGTAGAACATCACGACCGGGATCAGCGCGAGGTTCAGCACGACCGAGAGGAGGATTGCGCTTCCCGTCTTCACGCCGGAGAGGAGCGTCAGCGAAACGTTCTTCGCGGCCTGCGCATTCTCGGTGACGAAATCCTTGATCGACGCGAAATCGAGCGAGAGCGTGACGCCGAGCTTCTCCTGCAGCCACGGCGCGACGTGGTCGGTGAACTGTGCGAAGAGATCGGGCAGCCGTGCAGCCGCCGTCGCCACCTCGGCCTGCACGAGCGGCACGAGCACCAGGAAGAGGGCGGCGACCAGCACGCCGATGAACACGATCACGGCGAGCGTCGTGAGCGAGCGCGGAACGCCGTGCGCCTCGGCGCGCGCGACGGCGGGCGATCCCAGGTAAGCGAGGATCGCGCCGATCAGGAACGGCGTCAGGATCGGCCCGAGCCAGTGCAGCGCCGCGAGCAGCACGAGCGCCGCCCCGACGATCCACAGGTACTGGCGCGCGGCGAGCGGCCGGTGTACGGGCTGCCCGGACGACGCGGACGATTCGGGCGCCCGCCGCGGTTCGCCCGCTACGGCAGATTCGCCGCGCGCGGGCCGGTCGCCTCGCTTGGCCGGAGCGTCGCGCGGTGGCGGGTCGTCGGTCATTGCAGAGTAGAATCGCGGCGCAAAGTGCTGCACTTTACCCTATCGCCGCGAACCGGCCACGCGGCCGCGGCCGGCCGGTGCCATCGCCCATGCCTACGCCCGCGCCTGCAGCGAAATCCCTGTCGTACCGCGATGCCGGAGTCGACATCGAAGCCGGGGATGCGCTGGTCGAGCGCATCAAGCCGTTCGCGAAGCGCACGATGCGCCCCGAAGTGCTCGCCGGAATCGGCGGTTTCGGCGCGCTGGTCGAGATCGGCCGGCGCTACCGCGAGCCGGTGCTGGTCGCCGGCACCGATGGCGTCGGCACCAAGCTTGCCCTCGCGCAGCGCCTCGGTCGCCACGACACCATCGGCATCGACCTCGTCGCGATGAGCGTCAACGACATCCTCGTGCAGGGTGCGGAGCCGCTCTTCTTCCTCGATTACTACGTGTGTGAGAAGCTCGACGTCGACGTCGCGACGAAAGTGATCGAAGGGATTGCGCGCGGCTGCGAGATCGCCGGCTGCGCACTGATCGGCGGCGAGACCGCCGAGCACCCCGGCACCTTCCCCCGCGGCGAGTACGACCTCGCGGGCTTCGCCGTCGGCGTCGTCGAGAAGTCGGCGATCGTCGACGGGCGCGACATCGCTCCCGGCGATCGGCTCGTCGGGCTCGCGTCGAGCGGCCCCCATTCGAATGGGTATTCGCTGATCCGCCGCGTGATCGACGCTTCCGGCGCCGATCTCGCCCCGCTCGCCGATGCGCTGCTCGCGCCGACGCGCATCTACGTGAAGCCGGTGCTGGCGCTCGCCGCGAAGCTCCGCATCAAGGGAATGGCGCACATCACCGGCGGCGGGCTCGTCGAGAACGTTCCGCGCATGCTCGCTCCATCGCTGCAGGCGCGGCTCGAACGTGCGCGCTGGCCGCGCCCGGCGGTGTTCGACTGGCTGCAGGAGCACGGCCGCATCGCCGACGACGAGATGCATCGGGTGTTCAACTGCGGCATCGGCCTCGTGCTCGCCGTAGCGCCCGGCGACGCCGGCGCGGCGATCGCCCATCTCGAGGCGGCCGGCGAGCGCGCGTTCGACATCGGAGAGGTGGTCCTGCGCCCCGCCGGGGCCGCGGCAGCCGTCGTCACCTGACCTTTCGCGTGACGCGTCCGATGCCTTCGCGCATCACCGTGCTGATCTCCGGGCGGGGATCGAACCTCGCGGCGCTGATCGATGCCGCCCGCATCGGCAGGCTCGGCGGCGGCGCCGTCGTGCGCGTCATCAGCAACCGGCCGGACGCCGCGGGTCTCGCGCGCGCCGCCGAAGCCGGCATCGCGACGACGGTCGTCGATCACCGGAAGTTCGTCACGCGCGACGCCTTCGACGCGGCGTTGCGCGAAGCGATCGACGCCGATCGGCCCGATCTCGTCGTGCTCGCCGGGTTCATGCGCGTGCTCGGCGCGCCGTTCGTGCGGCACTACGAAGGCCGCATGATCAACATCCATCCGTCGCTGCTGCCGGAGTTTGCCGGCCTCGACACGCACCGGCGTGCGCTCGCAGCGGGCGTCGCGACGCACGGGTGCAGCGTGCATTTCGTGAGTGCCGACGTCGACGGAGGGCCGGTCGTCGCGCAGGCCGCGGTGCCGGTGCTTGCGGGAGACGACGCCGGCCGTCTCGCGGCGCGCGTGCTCGAAGAGGAGCACCGGCTGCTGCCCGAGGTCGTGCGCTGGTTCTGCACGGGCAGGCTCGTCCTTGCCGACGGCGTAGCGCAGCTCGACGGCGTGGCGATCCATGCGCCGATCGCGCTGCCTGCCGCGTCCGCGACCGCGCCGCCGGCCACCGGGCTGCGGCGACGCGTTCGCGGCGTGTTCTGGGTGGCGCTCGCGGCGTCGATCGCCGTGCACGCGCTGTGGTCGCTTTGGCCGGCGCCTCTCCCTCCACGCTCGACCGAGCCCGTCCTCACGGCGACGCTCGAGACGCTGCCGCCGCCGCCGGCCGCCGTCCCGGCGCCGAAAGCGACCCCGCCGGCCCCTGCGGCGCGACCGCCGCTCCCCGAGCGCGAGCCGCGGCGTGCAGCCGCCCCTGCGACCACGAAGCCTGCGCGGGCAAGCGAGCCCGCCCCACCTCCACCGGCCGCGAGCGCGCCGCGCCTGCTCGCCGCGCCGCGCGCACCGGGCGAGACCGCGTCCGCACCGGGCGAGACCGCGTCCGCACCGGGCGAGACCGCGTCCGCACCGGCGAGCGCTTCCACGGCGACGAACGCTTCCGCCGCGACGAACGCCCGCGCGCAAGCGGGCAACGCGCGGAGCGGCGATGCGTCGAACAGCACCGGCGCGGCGACCGATTCGATCGCGGTCACGCTGCCGCCGCGTGTCGATCTCGCGTACCAAGTGTTCCTCGGCACGCGCGGATTCATGATCGGCGACGCGACCTATCGGTTCGAGCACGACGGCGACCGCTACCGCATCTCGACCGTCGGCGAAGCGCGCGGGCTCGCCGCGCTCTTCATCCACGGCACCGGCAAGGTCGAGAGCCGCGGCCTCATCACGCCGACCGGATTGAAGCCGCTCGAATTCGCCGTCGAGCGCGGCAGCCCGGACAAGCGCGAGATCGCGTTCTTCGACTGGGCGGGCGACACGGTTTCGCTGAACGATGGCCGGACGGCCAGCCTCGTGGCCCCCGCGTTCGATCCGCTGACGGTCCTCTGGCAGCCGTATTTCTCGCCGCCGACCGGGGCGACCGAGCTCACCTTCAGCCTCGCGACGACGCGCAAGGTCGCGCGCTACACGCTGACGCGCGAGGGCGACGAGCGCCTCGCCTGGCATGACCGCACGATCGACACCGAGCGCTGGTATCAGGTGAGCGCCGACGGCAAGACCGAGGCGTGGTTCTGGCTGGCGCCTTCGCTCCACTTCATCCCGATCCAGATGCGCGCGACGCGCACGTCGCGCGGGACGCTCGAAGCGAAGCTCGCGTCGATCCGCGTCGATCGGCAATACGCCGGTTTCGCGTCCGACCCAGGCGGGCCGGTGCCGGCGCCCGCGCCGATCGAACAGCGGCAAAGCCCGTTTCGCGACATGACGCCATGACGCTGCGCCGGGCGCAGGTGACGGCGCTCGCGCAGGCGATCACGCGCGTCGGACGCTTCGATCTTGCGGCCGATTCCGCGCTCACGGCGTTCTTCCGCGAGCACCACGAGCTCGGCGTGCACGACCGCAGCCTCGTCGCCGACGGCACGTTCGCATGGCTGCGGCGCAGGCGCTCGCTCGAAGCACTCGCGCAAACCGACTCGCCGCGCCTCGTTGCGCTCGCGGTGCTCGTGCGCGAGCTCGGCCATTCGGTGCGCGAGCTCGAGGCGGCGACGAGCGCCGCCGAGCGCGACTGGCTCGCGCAATTCAAGGCACGCGTGCACGAGGAGCTCCCCGAAGCCGTCGCCGCCGACGTGCCCGACTGGCTGTGGGAACGCCTCGGCGCGATCGACGTCGACCGCGCCGCCCTCGTGCGCGCGTGGCAGGCGCCCGCACCCCTCGACCTGCGCGTCAACGTGCTGAAAGCGACTCGCGACGAGGCGCTCGCCGCACTGGAGGCGCAAGGCCTGGGCGTCACCGCGACGCCGTGGTCGCCGTGGGGGCTGCGCGTCGCCGGACGGCCGTCGCTCGCGCGTCACGCCTGGCTCGCCGACGGGCGCCTCGAGGTCCAGGACGAAGGGAGCCAGATCGTCGGCGCGCTGATGGCGCCGAAGCGCAGCGACATGGTCGTCGACTTCTGCGCAGGCGCAGGCGGCAAGACGCTCCTTCTCGCGACGCAGATGCGCTCGCAGGGCCGCGTGTACGCGTTCGACACCTCGGCTGCGCGCCTCGCGCGCCTCGCGCCGCGTCTTCGCCGCTCCGGGCTCTCCAACGTCCACCCGCAAACGATCGCCAGCGAGCGCGATCCGCGCATCGGCAGGCTCGCCGGCAAGATCGACCGCGTGCTCGTCGATGCGCCGTGCACCGGCTTCGGCACGCTGCGGCGCAACCCCGACCTCAAGTGGCGGCGCAGCGAGCGCGACGTCGCCGAGCTCGCAGACAAGCAGCGGCGCATCCTCGATGCGGCGGCGACGCTCGTGAAACCCGGCGGGCGCCTCGTCTACGCGACCTGCAGCGTGCTGCCCGAGGAGAACGACGCCGTCGCCGACGCCTTCCTCGCCGCGCACCCGGAGTTCCACGAGGCGAGTGCGAGCGAGATCCTCGCGAAGGCCGGTATCGCGCTCGACACCGGAGCGCGCCTTCGCACCTGGCCGCACCGCCACGGCTGCGATGCGTTCTTCGCTGCGGTGTTCGAGCGTGCGCCTGCTAGCATAGCCTGATGATCACGCCGATCGATTTCAGCCGCCTGCAGTCGGCGCTCGCGTCGCCGCGGAACCTCACCGAGCTCGCGATCACGCTCGTCTGCCTCGCGATCGCGTGGGCCATCGAGCGGCGCATCGAGCGCGCCGACCGCGCTCGGCTCGAAGCCGAGATCGCTGCGGGAGCACGTCAGGCGCCCGGCGCGCGGCTGCGCGGAGTCGCGCTTCGCCTCGCCTTCCCGCTGATCGGGCTCGTGCTCGTCTACTTCGCGGCGTCGATCTGGCGCCGGCACGTCGGCGCACCGTTCTTCCTCGCCATCGCCACACCCCTCCTCGTCACGCTCGCGGGCATCCGCATGCTCGTCTACGCGCTGCGCCGGCTGTTCCCCGGCGCGGCGTGGCAGCACGCCACCGAGCTTGCCGTCGTCGCCGCGGCATGGCTGCTCGCGATCCTCTACTTCCTCGGCGTTCTCGGCGAACTCGGCGCAGCGCTCGCCGACATCGTCATCCCGATCGGCAATGCGCAGGTTTCGATGCTGACGATCGTCGAGGGCGTCATCGTCGTGATCGTCGCCCTCATCATCGCGCTGTGGGTTTCCGGGCTCGCCGAGCGGCGCCTCGCGCGCGCAAGCCAGATCGATCCCAACCTGCGCGTCGTGTTCGCGAGCATCATACGCATCACGC
Source organism: Pseudomonadota bacterium (assembly GCA_018241785.1). Taxonomy (GTDB): domain Bacteria; phylum Pseudomonadota; class Gammaproteobacteria; order Burkholderiales; family Casimicrobiaceae; genus VBCG01. Next base: position 12,710 of record JAFEDF010000249.1, read on the forward strand.
TGGTCGTGATCGGCGTGCTGATCGCCCTCGAGGTGGTCGGGTTCGACCTGACGCTCCTCACCGTATTCGGCGGCGCGCTCGCCGTCGGCATCGGGCTCGGATTGCAGAAGCTCGCGGCGAACTACATCGCAGGCTTCACGATCCTGCTCGACAAGTCGGTGCGCCTCGGCGACCTCGTCACCGTCGACGGGCGTACCGGCATCGTGTCGCAGGTGACGTCGCGCTACGTCGTCGTGCGCAGCCTCGACGGGCTCGAGGCGATCGTCCCCAACGAGACGATGGTGACGACGACGGTGCTGAACCACGGCTACACGACTCCGGGCATTCGCGTCGGCATCGGCGTCCAGGTCGGCTACGGCTGCGACGTCGAGCGGGCGCTTGCGCTCCTGGTCGAGATCGCGAAGCGCCAGCCGCGCGTGCTCGGCGGCACGCGCGCGCCGCAGTCGTTCGTCACCGGCTTCGCCGACAACGGCATCAACCTCGAGCTCGGCGTGTGGATCAACGATCCGCAGAACGGCCAGCTCAACCTGAAGAGCGCGATTCACCGCGACATCCTCGCCGAGTTCGCGAAAAGCGGCATCGAGATCCCGTACCCGCGGCGCGAAGTGCGTATCGTCGGCAGCGTGCCCGCACCGGCCACGCCGGGATCGCCGGGATCGCCGGGATCGCAGCCCGCCGGATCAAGCTGACCGCCGTCATTTCCCCCGCACCCCCGGACGCGTACAATCGCGGGCGCGCGCAGGCTTGCTTGGATGCGCGCTGACCCGGACGCGCGCTGACCGGCATGGCTCGCGCCCGGCGCCCGAAGATCGAGCCGCGAATCGTCAATGACCTTCGATTTCCTCACTTTCGCCGCCCGCGGCCTCGTCGACCTGCCGTGGTGGGGCTACGTCGTCGTCACGCTGGCGCTGACCCACGTCACCATCGCCGCGGTGACGATCTACCTGCATCGCGGCCAGGCGCACCGCGGGCTCGACCTGCATCCGGCCGTTGCGCACTTCTTCCGCTTCTGGCTGTGGCTCACCACCGGGATGGTCACGAAGGAGTGGGTCGCGATCCACCGCAAGCACCATGCGAAGGTGGAGACCGCCGACGATCCGCACAGCCCGCAGACCCGCGGCATCCGCAAGGTGCTCTTCGAAGGCACCGAGCTCTACCGCGCCGAGGCGAGGGTCGCCGAGACGCTCGAGAAATACGGCCACGGCACCCCCGACGACTGGGTCGAGCGCAACGTCTACACCGGGCACGCGATGCTCGGCATCGCGACGATGCTGATCGTCGATTTCGTGTGCTTCGGCGCGATCGGCATCACCATCTGGGCCGTGCAGATGATGTGGATCCCGATCACCGCAGCGGGCATCATCAACGGGCTCGGGCACTACTGGGGCTACCGCAATTTCGCGTGCAACGACGCGTCGACCAACATCGTCCCGTGGGGCATCCTGATCGGCGGCGAGGAGCTGCACAACAACCACCATGCGTACGGGACCTCGGCCAAGCTGTCGTCGCGCTGGTACGAAGTCGACATCGGCTGGATGTACATCCGCATCCTGCAGTCGCTGAAGCTCGCCGACGTGCGCAGGATCGCGCCGCAGATCCGCTTCGACCGCAGCAAGATGGTGCCCGACCTCGCGACGCTGCACGCGATCATCACCCACCGCTACGCCGTCGCGACGAGCTACGCGCGTTCGCTGAAGCAGACCTGCGCCACCGAATTCGCAACGCTGCGCGCGAGGCACCCGGGGCCGGTCGACCTCCCCAGCCTGCGCCGGGTCAAGCGCTGGCTCGCGGCCGATGCGAGCGCGCTGCCCGCGGCCGAGCACGCGCGCATCGAGCGCACGCTGGCGACGAGCAAGGTGCTGGAGCAGGTCTACGCGATGCGACAGGATCTCGCGCAGCTCTGGAGCCGCTCGACCGAATCGTCCGAGCAGCTACTGGCGCGGCTACAGGACTGGTGCCGGCGCGCCGAAGCTTCGGGCATCGGGCCGCTCGCGCAGTTCGCCGCGCAGTTGAAGCGCTACGCGTAGGCGAGCTGAATTATTTCAGCTTCGTTTCCTTGTACTTGACGTGCTTGCGGGCGACGGGATCGAATTTCATGATCTCCATCTTGTCCGGCATGTTCTTCTTGTTCTTCGTCGTCGTGTAGAAGTGGCCGGTTCCGGCCGACGATTCGAGCTTGATCTTCTCGCGCATGGCGATTCTCCTTCAGTGGCCGGGCACGCCGGTCACACGCGCTCGCCGCGGGCGCGCAGTTCCGCCAGCACGACGTCGATGCCGTTCTTGTCGATCGTGCGCAGCGCCGCGGTGGTGAGGCGCAGGCTCACCCAGCGATTCTCGCCTTCGACCCAGAAGCGGCGGCGCTGCAGATTCGGCATGAAGCGGCGCTTCGTCCGGTTATTGGCATGGGAAACGTTGTTTCCGACCATCGGGGCTTTCCCGGTGACCTGGCAGACTCGAGCCATCGCTCGCTCCTGAAAATCGTTGTCGAAAGGGGCGGCCGGCCCGGGCACGCTCGGGGGACCGCCGAAAAGCTTTTAATTATAAGCCGGAAATGGGGTGCTGATCAACCGTGCCATCGGGTCGGCCGCGTCTTCGACGCGGCCTCCGGCCCGCCCGACTTACCTGCCGCCAGTGGCTCAGCGGCTACTTCCGCGGCAACCGCCGCGACGTTTCCGGCGCCCCGCCACGAGGGGGAAACAGGATGGTCTCGAGACGGATCAACCGCCGCTCGTGGTCGAGCACGGCGTCGCTCAAACGCTCACTCTTCCCGGCGATGTCGGCGAGCTTCTCGCGCACGATCGCGATACCGGTGAGCCGGTCGAGAATTTCCGCGACGAGGCTCAATCCCGCACCCCGGTATCCGGTTCATGCGCGCCTGCGCGCAGGCGATCGAGCGCGTGCAACGTTCGCTCGAGATTCGCGCTCATCCGGTCGAGGTCGACGATCATCGCGTCGAGGTGCCGCTTCGCCTCGAGCGTCGCGGCATCGAGCAGCAGCATCTCCCCGGCGTCCAGGCCCCCGAGATAGGCGTCCACAGCATTGCGAACCTCCTCCGACATCTTCGTACCTCGCGACCTGGCTTTACGCTGCAACGCCGCCTTCTGGCGCGGATCGAGATAAACCTGAGTCAAGACCATCGACATCGCCCTCGTCCAATCCAAGTCGATCGCTCATACACCGATATACAGTGTATATGGTTAGAGCAGCCCACGCTCGGCGAACGACACCACGCGATGCCCGGCGACGACGAAATGGTCGAGCGTGCGGATGTCGACCAGAGCCAGCGCCTGCTTCAGCGCCTGCGTGAGGAGCTCGTCGGCGCGTGAGGGCTCGGCGACGCCCGACGGGTGGTTGTGCGCGAAGATCACTGCGGCGGCGTTGCGTGCGAGCGCAGCCTTGACGATCTCACGCGGATAGACCGAGGTCTGCGCGAGTGTGCCGCGGAAAAGCTCATCGGCGGCGAGCAGGCGATGCTGGCTGTCGAGGAAGAGCGCGACGAACGCCTCGTGCGGCAGCGACGCGAGCGAGAGCCTCAAGTAATCGCGCACCGCCTCGGGGGAGGTGAGCGCGCTGCCGTGGGTGACCTCCTCGCGCAGCAGCCTGCGTGCGATCTCGACGCCGGCGAGAAGCCTCGCCACCTTGGCGGCGCCGAGGCCCTTGCTGCGTGCGAGCGCCGCCGTCGATTCGGCAAAAAGCGCCGCGAGGCCGCGGTAGCGCGCGAGAAGGTCATGCGCGAGGTCGAGCGAAGTCGCTCCGGCGCAGCCCGTCGCGAGCACCACCGCGAGGAGTTCGGCGTCGGTGAGCGCGGCTGCGCCATGCACGAGCAGGCGCTCGCGCGGGCGCTCGGTCGCGGGCCAGGTGCCGATCGGGCTCATGGCCGCAAGTGTGCGAAGCGGAAGGCGGCCGCGGCAATCGGCCGGACGGCCGACGGCCTCCCAGGCGCGGCAATCAGGCTGCCGGTCAGCTTCGATCGTGGAGCCGCAACCGCGCCTTCAGCGAAGCCAGTTCTCCACGCGCAAGTCGGGAATCCGTCCGAAATGCGCGAGGTTGCCGGTGACCAGAATCGCGTCGGTTGCGAGCGCGTGGGCGGCGATCATTTCGTCGAAATCCCCGATCGGCTGGCCGCTTGCGGCGAGCGCAGCGCGTAACCGTCCGTGGACGTCGGCCGCGCGCCGATCCCACGCCTCAGTTCTCGCGATCGCGAGGAATGCGCCGACGACCTTCGCCAGCGCGGTTGCTCCGGGTCGACGCGCGACTCCGTAGCGCAACTCGGCACGGGTAATGGCAGAAATGCACCACGCTCCCGCCGACATCGCCTTCAACCTGCGGTCGATCCAGACGACCCCCTTCAACGCGGCACTGGCCGTATCGGTGTCGAGCAGATACATCAGCCGGACGTTTCGGCGAAAGGATCGCGCCGCGAAGCCGGCTGGTGGCGCTCGTCGAGGAAGTCGTCGGGTACCGCGCGGAGGCGATCGCGCAACGTCATGAAGTCGTCCCATCGATCGGGCCTGCGGGCGGAAAGCACGACGTCTCCGGTGTCGGCGTCCCGCCACACGTAGACCTCGTCGGCGGCAAAGCGAAATTCGGCCGGAAGCCGCACCGCTTGGCTGCCGCCGTTGCTGAAGATCTTTGCGATTCGGGTCATCAAGGTATCTCCGGACGCAATATATACGTCAGTATATACTTCGTGCGCTGGATTTGAAGCATATGCCGGGTTGATCGTCGCGCGCACTCGGCCGGACGGTCGATGATCGGGGCCCGCCGCACACGACTGGTCACGGCAGTATGCTATCGGCCTCCGAATCCCCGAAGGCGCTTGCACGCCGCTGCAGCGTGAGCGGATGAGCATCATGACCACGGCGCTCCAGAACGGTCCACCCTCCCTCACCCGCGTCGTCGTCGGCGTCACCGGCGGCATTGCCGCATACAAGGCGGCGGAACTCGTGCGCCTGTTGGTGAAGAACGGCACGACGGTCGACGTCGTGCTGACCGACGCCGGCGCGCGCTTCGTCACCGCGACGACCTTCCAGGCGCTCTCCGGACGGCCGGTCCATTCGAGCCTGTGGGATTCGGGGAGCGCCGACGCGATGGGGCACATCGCGCTCTCGCGCGGCGCCGACGCGATCGTCGTCGCGCCGGCGTCGGCTGATTTCCTCGCGAGGCTCGCGCACGGCGCCGCCGACGACCTCCTCTCGACGCTCTGTCTCGCGCGCGAGTGTCCGCTCTTCGTGGCGCCCGCCATGAACCGCCAGATGTGGGCGAACGCGGCGACGCAGCGCAACGTCGCGCGCCTCACCGGCGACGGCGTCACGGTCCTCGGCCCCGACACCGGCGAGCTCGCGTGCCGCGAGAACGGCGAGGGAAGGATGCTCGAAGCCGAGACGATCTTCGCCGCCCTCGTCGCAGCGCAGCAGCCGAAGGTGCTCGCCGGCAAGCGCGTGCTGGTGACCGCGGGACCGACCTTCGAAGCGATCGACCCCGTGCGCGGGATCACCAATCGGAGCTCGGGACAGATGGGTTTTGCCGTGACACAGGCGGCAGCGGAAGCGGGTGCCGAGGTGACGCTCGTCGCCGGGCCGACCTCGCTCGCGACTCCGCACGGCGTCACGCGCGTCGACGTCGTTTCCACCGCCGACATGGCCGACGCGGTGCTTGCGCGCGCCGCGTCCGTCGACATCTTCGTCGCCGTCGCGGCCCCCGCCGACTACACGCCCGAGCGAAGGCAGGCGCAGAAGATCAAGAAGTCGGGCGAGCCGCTTGCGCTTACGCTGAAGCCGACGACCGATATCCTCGGCGCCGTCGCCGCCCGGCCTGGCGCACCCTACTGCGTCGGCTTCGCCGCCGAGAGCCACGACGTCGTGGCCCTCGCGTCGGAGAAGCGCCTTCGCAAGAAGCTGCCGCTCATCGTCGCGAACCTCGCGCAGAACGCGTTCGGCAGCGCCGACAACGAAGTCACGCTGATCGACGATTCGGGCGCGACGCCGCTGCCGAAGATGGACAAGCTCGCCCTCGCGCGAAGGCTCGTCGCAGAGATCGCGAAGCGGCTCGAGCAGTAGGCGGCAGCACCGCGGTCTTTCGCAGGCCCCAGGCATGGTCCCTGAACCGCAGTCGGTGCGTCCATCGATCGAACCGACTCTGGAGCCGTCGCGCTTCGAGGAGATCGACGCGTGCCACCGGTGTTTGCCGCGAATTGACATCAACGCATCAATCTGACTATGCTGCGATGCATGCGTACCACGATCACCCTCGACAAGGACGTCGCCGCCATCATCACGCGGCTGCGCAAGACGAAGAATCTGAGCCTGCGGCAAATCATCAATGATTCGCTGCGCGAGGGGCTCAAACGCAACCTCGGCCCACCGCCTCGGCGTTCTGCGTTCCGCACCCGCTCCGTGGATCTCGGGCGCTGCCTGATCGGCAACATCGACGATGTGGCAGAAGCTCTGGCGGTTGGCGAGGGCGAGTCCTACAGGTGATTCTGCTCGACGCGAACCTGCTGATCTACGCGCACGTCAAGTCGTTTCCCCAGCACCTCCGCGCGCAAGCCTGGCTCGACTCGCAACTGACTGCCGGCGGGCGTGTCGGGATGCCGTGGGCGAGCCTGCTCGCATTCCTGCGCATCGTCACCAACCCGCGCATATTTCAGCGTCCTGAGTCGATGAGCGCGGCGTGGAAGCAGGTGCAGGACTGGCTCAGGACCGACGGCACGTGGACACCGGAGCCCACGGAGCGACACCGCGAGATCCTCGATGGGCTTCTGGCGGGTGGCGGTGTCCGCGCCAATCATGTCCCTGACGCGCACCTCGCGGCGATCGCGATCGGCCACGGACTCGTCCTGTGCTCGTCCGATGCGGACTTTGCCCGCTATCCGGGCTTGCGCTGGGAAGACCCGCTGCGCGCCGCGTAGATGGCTCGAATCCTCCTCACCGGCGGCACCGGCTACGTCGGTTCGCACACCGCGGTCGAACTGATCGGCGCGGGCTACGAGACGCTTCTCCTCGACAACCTCGCCAACAGCTCGCCCGCGGTCGTCGACCGCATCGCGACGATCACCGGCACGCGGCCGGCGTTCGTCGAGGGCGACGTATGCGACCGCGCGACGGTCGACCGCGTCCTCGCGGCGCATCCGATCGACGCCGTCGTCCACTTCGCAGGGTTGAAGGCGGTGGCGGAGTCGGTCGCGCATCCGCTCGACTACTACGCGAACAACGTCGGCGGCACGATGACGCTCCTCCAAGCGATGGAAGCGCGCGGTGTGCGCCGCCTCGTGTCCAGCTCGTCGGCGACCGTCTACGATCCCGGCTCGGCGATGCCGCTCTCCGAGTCGTCGCCAATCGGGCCGGTCAATCCGTACGGGAAGAGCAAGCGGATGGTCGAGCGGATCTTGGCCGACCTCGCGCGCTCGGACGAGCGCTGGCGCGTGCTGGCACTTCGCTACTTCAACCCGGTCGGCGCGCACGAGAGCGGCCTCATCGGCGAGGATCCGCGCGGCGCCCCCAATAACCTGATGCCAGTCGTCGCGCGCGTCGCGGTGGGCACGCTGCCACGTCTTGCCGTGTTCGGCGACGACTACGCGACACCGGACGGCACCGGCGTTCGCGACTACGTCCACGTGATCGACCTCGCCACGGGGCACGTCGCGGCGCTTCGCCGCCTGCTCGCCGAGGCGCCTCCCGAGCACGGTGTGGTCAATCTCGGCACCGGGCGCGGGCACAGCGTGCTCGAAGTCGTCCGCGCCTTCGAGACGGCGAGCGGCAGGAAGGTGCCGTACGACGTCGCCCCGCGCCGCG
>JAFEDF010000024.1 GCA_018241785.1 Pseudomonadota bacterium
AAGCTCTCACTCGACGAGCTGTGGATGCCCTTCACGTCGAACCGCGAATTCAAGGCCGATCCGCGCATCGTCGTGCGCGCCGAGGGCATGCACTACTGGGACGATCGCGGAAACCGGATCATCGATGCATCGTCGGGCCTCTTCTGCTGCGCCGCCGGGCACGCGCGCAAGGAGATCGCCGAGGCGGTCCACCAGCAGCTCCAGGAGCTCGACTTCGTGTCGCCGTTCCTGCGCGCACACCCGAAGAGCTTCGAACTCGCGCGGCGCGTCGCCGAGCTGACGCCTGGAGACCTCAACCGGATCTTCTTCGTCAACTCGGGCTCCGAGGCGATCGACACCGCGATGAAGATCGCCCTCGCGTATCACCAGGCGCGCGGCGAAGCCGGGCGCACGATGTTCGTTTCGCGCGAACGCGCCTACCACGGCGTCAACTTCGGCGGCGTCGCGCTGTCGGGAATCGTCAACAACCGCCGCCGCTACGGCCCTGGAGTCGCCGGAGTCGTTCACATGCGCCACACCCACGTCGCCGAGAACCGCTTCGTCCCCGGACAGGGCGCCCACGGCGCCGAGCTCGCCGACGACCTCCTGCGCTTCGTCGCCCTGTACGGCGCCGAGAACATCGCAGCATGCTTCGTCGAGCCGATCGCGGGCTCGTCGGGCTGCCTCGTTCCGCCGCAGGGATACCTCGAGCGGCTGCGCAGGATCTGCGACGAGCACGGCATCCTGCTCGTCTTCGACGAGGTCATCACCGGATTCGGACGCACGGGGAAGACGTTCGCCGCGCAGAGCTTCGGCGTCACGCCGGACCTGATGACGATGGCGAAGGCGCTGACCAACGCGGCCCAGCCGATGGGCGCGGTCGCGGCTTCGGAGCGCGTCCACGACACGATCATGGGTGCGGCACAGCAGGGATCGATCGAGCTCTTCCACGGCTACACCTATTCCGGCCACCCGGCAGCCTGTGCCGCGGGTCTCGCCACACTCGACATCTATCGGCGCGACGGGCTGTTCGAGCGCGCCCGCGCTCTTTCGCCGCGCTTCCAGGATGCGATGTTCTCGCTGAAGGGCCTGCCGCACGTGAC
>JAFEDF010000250.1 GCA_018241785.1 Pseudomonadota bacterium
ACCGTGACGGGCTCAAACACCGGCTGCGTTCCGCAGCCGAACTCGCGCGTCACGGTACCCCGCTCCCTCGGCCTCCACGGTCGGTGGAGAGCGCGCCGCGGCATCCCCGCCGCTTCCCGGCGCGGCCGATCGCTGACACAGGGTCCGTTCCCGTTTCGCAGGGATTCCCTGGCCGCCGCGTCGGACGCGGCACACGGCGCCGCGCTACCTGACGATGATCTCGACGCGGCGATTCTTCGCTTCGGCGACCCCTTCGGCCGTCTTTACCAGCGGCTCGCGCTTGCCGCGGCCCTCGGCGACGATGTCGGCGGCCGGAATGCCGCGCCGGATCATCTCGTCGCGGATGGCGTTCGCGCGCTGCAGAGACAGCCGGTCGTTCAACGGATCGCTGCCGGTGCTGTCGGTGTGGCCGATCACCACGATGTCGGGAACGGAGCGCTTGGCGATATCCGGAAACACGCGGTCGAATGTCGCCTTCGATTCGTCGGTGAGCGCGTCGGTCCCCTCGGTGAAGAAGAGCGTGTAGCGCTCGAGGCGTGCGGGCTGGGCGGCGAGCGCGCTGCCGAAGGTCTTCTCGACCTCGGTCTTGCTCGACTCGTATGCGCGCGGCCCCTGCGTCGTCGTCTCGGCGGCGGCGTAGGGCTTGTCGAGGAGCACCTCGTGGCCGTTCCCCTTCACCGACAGCACCGAGTGATGCCCATCCTGCGCGGGGAGCAGGACGACGGTGCCGGTCGGCGTCGCGCAGCCCGCCACGAGCACGACGAGGCCGAGCGCCGCGAGCCGCACGATGCCGCGCGCCTCAGCGCGCCGAGCGGCCGTCATCGGCGCTCACCACGAACTCGGTCCCGCGCACGCCGAGCGTCACGCCTGGCGTGTGCACGGTCATCGCCTTCGGGGACTCCTTTGCGATGCGTCCCGACACCACCGCGAGCGTGCCCTTCGAGAGCTTGGTGTCGAAGCGGCCGTCGTTGGTCGTCGGGTCGAAGCTGTACTGGTCGAGCGCGAGCTCGCTGTTCGGACCCGCCGAGAGCAGCGAGTTGTCGCTCATCGTGATGCCGACCGATCCGTCGGCGCCGGTTCGGACGACGTCGCCTTGCTGCAGCCGGGTACCGAGCGCCGCCGCGAGCGACTGCCCGCCGCGTTCGACGGTGACGCTTCCTTTCGCGACCTTGATCTGGCCGATGTCGGCGGCATGCGCGGCGCCGGCGGCGAGGACGAGCGATGCGGCCGTCGCGAGGAGGATTCGATGCGATCGTCTCATGGGGTGACTCCCTGCCGTGGGACGGGAATGGTGCCCCAAACGACCGCCGATGTCGACGGGCTATCCTGTTCGTGGCCGTGCGCCCTCGCCGCGCCAGCGCCCGCCGTAGACGTTGACGACGAGGCCGGCGAGCACCAGCGCGACGCCGGCCAACTGCAGCCGCGCGAGCGATTCGTGCAGGAACAGCGCGCCGCTCAGAAGCCCCGACACCGGGATCAGCAGCGCGAACGGTGAAATCAGCGCGGTCGGATAGCGATGCAAGAGCCGCGCCCACGACGCGAAGCCGAACAGCGTCGCCCCCCACGCCATGAACACGACGCAACCCCAGGTGAGCGCGCCGGCCGAGGCAACCGCGTGGAAGGCGGCGGTGCCGCCTTCGGTGAAATACGCCACCGCGGCGAGGGGCAGGGGTGGCACGAGGCTCGACCAGACGACGAGCGCGAACATGTCGGGATCGTGCTCGCCGGCGGCGTACTTCGCGGCGATGTTGCCGACCGACCACGCAAAGGCCGCCACGACGATCAGCAGGAGGCCGATGAACGTCGAGTGCGCTCCGCTCGCGAGCTTGAACGCGGCGAGGAGCACGATGCCGAGTGCGGCGACGACCGCGCCGGCGGCGTTCTCGGCATGCAGGCGGTCGCCTAGGAACACGATCCCAAGGCCGATCGTGAAGAAGACCTGCACCTGGATCACGAGCGACGACAATCCGGCGGGCATGCCGAGCTTCATGCCGAGGAAGAGCAGGCCGAACTGGAACACGCCGATGGCGAAGCCGTAGCCGATGACGAAGCGTGCCGGCATCCGCGGCCTCGGCACGAAGAACACGAGCGGCACCGCAGCGAGGAAGAAGCGGACCGCGGCGAGCGCGAAGGGCGGGACCTCGCGCAGCGCGACGACGATCGGCACGAACGAGAATCCCCACAGGATGACGACGCAGAGGGTGAGCGCGAGGTCGCGCGGCGCGAGGTGGCGTGGCATGGGGGCGGCGATCGGGGGAGCCGCGATTGTAGCGCGCCTCTAATTGACGTTTACGTAAACGTCATGTAGCGTATCCAGGTCGCCCCGCCGGCCGGCGCCGCGCGCCTCCGCCGCGCTTCCGGTACAGTTAACTTTGGGCCCTCCGCACCGCCTGCTCGCCGGAGGGCCGGCCGCGAGGTCCGCCATGAACGACCAGTCCCGCCCGCCGCTCGTCTACAAGCCGCACTGCAAGGTTCGCTTCGTGACCGCGGCAAGCCTCTTCGACGGCCACGACGCGTCGATCAACATCATGCGCCGCATCCTGCAGTCGACCGGATGCGAAGTGATCCACCTCGGGCACAACCGATCCGTCGGCGAGATCGTCGACTGCGCGATCCAGGAGGACGCCCAGGGCATCGCGGTGTCGTCGTACCAGGGCGGCCACCTCGAGTACTTCAAGTACATGCTCGACCTCCTGCGCGAGCGCGGCGCCGGCCACATCAAGGTGTTCGGCGGCGGTGGCGGCGTCATCGTCCCCGACGAGATCCGCGAGCTCCACGACTACGGCGTCGCGCGGATCTTCTCGCCCGAGGACGGCCAGCGGCTCGGGCTGCAGGGGATGATCAACGAGGTCGTTGCGCTCGCCGACGTCGATCTTTCGCACGACGACCTGTCCTCCGCGGCGGCGCTCGCCACGGGCGAGCGCTTCGCGCAGACGCGTGCGCTCGCGCGTGCGATCACCGCGCTTGAAGCAGGCACCGCGCCGAAGGCACTGCGCGAGGCGATTGCCGCGGCCGCGGCGAAGACGAAGGCCCCGGTGCTCGGCATCACCGGCACCGGCGGCGCCGGCAAGAGCTCGCTCACCGACGAGCTGGTGCGCCGCTTCAGGCTCGACCAGAGTGACCGCCTGCGCATCGCGATCGTGTCGATCGATCCGTCGCGGCGGAAGTCTGGCGGGGCGCTCCTTGGTGACCGCATCCGCATGAATGCGATCCATTCGCCGAACGTCTACATGCGCTCGCTCGCCACCCGCGATGCGGGAAGCGAGATCTCGAAGGCGCTCCCCGACGCGATCATGGCGTGCAAGGCGGCGGGGTACGACCTCGTCATCGTCGAGACGTCGGGCATCGGGCAGGGCGATGCCGCGATCGTGCCCCTCGTCGACGTCTCGCTGTACGTGATGACGCCGGAATTCGGCGCCGCGTCGCAGCTCGAGAAGATCGACATGCTCGACTTCGCCAACTTCGTCGCCATCAACAAGTTCGACCGCAAGGGGGCGGCCGACGCGCTGCGCGACGTGCGCAAGCAGTACCAGAGGAACCACGAGCTGTGGAAGGTCCCTCCGGACGAGATGCCGGTCTACGGCACGATCGCCGCGCGCTTCAACGACGACGGCGTCACCGCGCTCTACGGCGCGCTCGCCCCCGCCCTCGCGCAGCACGGGCTGGCGCTCGCGAAGGGCGCGCTGCCGGCCGTGGAGACGCGCCATTCGACGCGCGAGCACCCGATCGTTCCGGCCGCGCGGGTACGCTACCTCGCCGAGATCGCCGGCACCGTGCGCGACTATCACCGGCGTGCGCGCGAGCAGGCGGCGATCGCGCGCGAGCGCCAGCAGCTTCGCGCGACGCGCGCGATGCTCGCCGATCAAGGCGCGAACCCCGCATCGCCAGCCGGCGCCGGCGCGAAGGGCACGCCCGCGGAAGGCGTCGCCCACGCAGGAGCCGACGCACGCAGCCTCGCGGCGCTCGACGCGCTGATCGCGGCACGCGACGCGAGCCTCGACGCGCGCTCGAGGAAGCTCCTCGACATGTGGCCGCGCACCCGCGCGGCGTATGCCGCCGGCGAATACGTGGTGAAGATCCGCGACCGCGAGATCCGAACGGCCCTCGTCTCGAAGTCGCTGTCGGGCACGCCGGTGCGCAAGGTCGTGCTGCCGCGCTACGAGGATGAAGGCGAGATCCTGCGCTGGCAGCTCACCGAGAACGTTCCCGGCAGCTTCCCGTTCACGGCTGGCGTATTCGCGTTCAAGCGCGAGCACGAGGACCCGACGCGGATGTTCGCCGGCGAGGGCGATCCCGCGCGCACCAACCGGCGCTTTCACCTGCTCGCCGACGGCATGCCCGCGAAGCGCCTGTCCACGGCGTTCGACTCGGTGACCTTGTACGGCAACGATCCCGACCGGCGCCCCGACATCTACGGCAAGGTCGGCAACTCCGGCGTGTCGATCGCAACCCTCGACGACATGAAGGTGCTCTATTCGGGCTTCGACCTCTGCGCACCCGACAACTCGGTTTCGATGACGATCAACGGTCCGGCACCGACGATCCTCGCGATGTTCATGAACACCGCGATCGACCAGCAGCTCGACAAGTTTGCGAAGGACAACGGACGCGAGCCGACCGACGACGAGGCGGCGAAGATTCGCGCGTGGACGCTTTCCACCGTGCGCGGCACCGTGCAGGCCGACATCCTGAAGGAGGACCAGGGGCAGAACACCTGCATCTTCTCGACCGAGTTCAGCCTCAAGGTGATGGGTGACATCCAGCAGTACTTCATCCACCACGGCGTCCGCAACTTCTACTCGGTGTCGATCTCCGGCTACCACATCGCCGAGGCCGGCGCAAACCCGATCTCGCAGCTCGCGTTCACGCTGGCGAATGGCTTCACCTTCGTCGAGGCCTACCTCGCGCGCGGCATGCACGTCGACGACTTCGCTCCCAACCTGTCGTTCTTCTTCAGCTACGGGATGGACCCCGAGTACGCGGTGATCGGGCGCGTCGCGCGCAGGATCTGGGCGGTGGCGATGCGCGAGCGCTACGGCGCGAACGAGCGCAGCCAGAAGCTCAAGTTCCATTCGCAGACCTCCGGACGGAGTCTCCACGCGCAGGAGATCGCGTTCAACGACATCAGGACGACGCTGCAGGCGCTGATCTCGACCTACGACAACACGAATTCACTGCACACCAACGCCTACGACGAGGCGATCACCACGCCGACCGAGGAGAGCGTGCGCCGGGCGATGGCGATCCAGCTCATCATCAACCGCGAGTGGGGGCTCGCGAAGAACGAGAACCCGAACCAGGGCTCGTTCATCCTGGAGGAGCTGACCGATCTCGTCGAGGAGGCGGTGCTGAAGGAGTTCGAGGCGATCTCCGAGCGCGGCGGCGTCCTCGGGGCGATGGAAACCGGCTACCAGCGCGGGAAGATCCAGGAGGAATCCCTCTACTACGAGCACAGGAAGCACGACGGCAGCTATCCGATCGTCGGCGTCAACACGTTCCGCAACCCGCACGGTGATGCGGCTCCGAAGAAGCTCGAGCTCGCGCGCTCGTCGACCGGCGAGAAGGAATCGCAGCTCGCGCGCCTCGCCGATTTCCACTCCCGGCACGCCGCCGAGGCTCCCGCAGCGCTCACGCGCCTCAAGCGGGTCGCGATGGAGGAAGGCAACGTGTTCGAAGCGCTGATGGACACCGTGCGCGTCTGCTCGCTCGGCGAGATTACCGATGCGCTCTTCGAGGTTGGCGGCCAGTATCGCCGGAGCATGTAGCGCCGGCTCGTTCCCGATCGCTCGTCCCGCTGGAGATCGTCAGGCCGGAGACTGGCGCGGCGGAGGTCGGCCATCCGGACGATGGCCGGACCGCCGCCTCGCGTGCAGGGTGACGTCCGCGCGCTATACTTGACTTCCGGGGATCCACCCATGGCTTCGGTCGCCATCGATACCAACCGACTCTTCAGGGCCTTGAAGGCGACCGGCAAGAGCGAGAACTTCAGCGCCGAGGATCTCGTGAGCGCGTTCGACGCGGCTCAGAGCGAAGGCGATTGGGTGACGCGAGCGTATTTCGACGCGCGCATCTCCGGCGTCGACGCAAACGGCGCAGCGCTCGGGATGCGCATGGATAGCCTCGAAGTCCGCATGGATGGGCTCGAGCGGCGCATGGATAGCCTCGAAGTCCGCATGGATGGGCTCGAGCGGCGCATGGATAGCCTCGAAGTCCGCATGGACGGGCTCGAACGCCGCATGACCCAGGTCGAGGCCCGATTGGAGCGCCTCGAGGCCCGCATGGATGTCTTCGATGCGAAGCTCGATACGATGCGAGCCGAGATCCGGCTCGACGTGAAGTCCGGGCAATTGCAGAATCTCTTCTGGCTCGCCGGAATCATCCTGGTGAGCAACGGTGCACTGATTGCGATGATGGGGCGCATCGCGCGCCTCTACTGATCCGGCGACGGCGTTTGCGGTTCGCGAACGCCGCGACCCGGCCGACCCTCATCCGCGACCTTCGATGGCCGACTCGATTCACTGGGCCTTTCCACCCGCGCTGCAGCCGAATGCCGACGACGTCGATTTCGACCTCGCGGAAGCTCTCGACGCGGTCGTCGCGCTGCGCGCCGGCATCCCGGACGACGCTTTCACCGCGCCGATCCTCGGCACCGAGCGCGGCGGCAACGGCGTCGTCATCGACAGGGACGGGCTCGTGCTGACGATCGGCTACCTGATCACCGAGGCCGAGTCGATCTGGCTCACGACCAACGCGGGCACGGTGGTCGCGGGCCACGCGCTCGCCTACGACCAGGAGTCGGGCCTCGGACTCGTGCTGCCGCTGGGGCCGCTTGGCGCGAGGTCGATCGAGCGCACGAGCCTCGCCGCCGGCGAGCTCGACGGCGAGGTCTACGTGATCAGCCATGGCGGTGTCGGCCATGCATTGCGCGCGAAGGTCGTCGCGCGCCGCGAGTTCGCCGGCCACTGGGAATACCTGCTCGACGAGGCGATCTTCACGACGCCGGCGCATCCCGAATGGAGCGGCGCCGCTCTTCTCGACAGCGCCGGCAGGCTCGTTGGCATCGGCTCGCTCTTCGTGCAGGAGGCGGAGGGCGAGGAGACCGTGAAGGGCAACATGTTCGTCCCGAGCGAGCTCATCGACCCGATCCTCGGCGATCTCCTTCGCATGGGGCGCGCGAACCGGCCCGCGCGAGCGTGGCTCGGCATGTACTCGGTCGAGACGCGCGAAGGGATCGCAGTACAGGGTGTTGCAGAGGGAAGCCCGGCCGAGCGTGCCGGCGTCCGCGAGGGCGACATCGTCCGCAACGTCGCGGGCACGTCGATCAGCGGCCTCGCCGACTTCTACCGCTGTGTCTGGCGATGCGGTTCAGCCGGCACCGGCATTCCTCTCACGCTTTGGCGCGGCGGCGCCATCAAGGAGGTGACAGTCACCTCCGTCGACCGCAACGCGCTGCTGAAGAAACCGTCGCTGCAATAGCGTGGGGTCAGGTCCCCCAATCAGGTCCCAATCAGGCCACGCCCGCCGTCGCGGCCTCGGGCGCCTTCCGGCCGGATTCGGCTGCGATGTTCTCGCCGATCACCATGTACATCGCCGGTACCACGAAGAGCGTGAAGAGCGTGCCGATCGACAGTCCTGACGCGACCACCAGGCCCATGTTGAAGCGGCTCGCCGCACCCGCCCCGCCCGCGGTGATGAGCGGCACCACGCCGAGCACCATCGCGGCGGTCGTCATCAGAATCGGGCGCAGCCGCAGGCCCGCCGCATGCTCGATCGCCTCGCGCTTGCCGTAGCCTTCGCGTTGCAGGGTGTTCGCGAACTCGACGACGAGGATCCCGTGTTTTGAAATCAGCCCGATCAGCGTGATCAGCCCCACCTCGGTGTAGATGTTGAGCGACGCACCCCCGACGCCGAGGTTGATGAAGAGCAGCGCCCCGGAAATCGCCATCGGCACCGAGACCAGGATGACGATCGGATCGCGAAAGCTCTCGAACTGCGCGGCGAGCACGAGATAGATGATGATGACGGCAAACAGGAAGGTGACGACGAGCCCGCCGGACTCCTGCACGAACTGCCGCGACGGCCCCGAGTAATCGAACGTGTAGCCGGCCGGAAGCGTGCGCTCGGCCAGCGCCTTAAGGCTCGACAGCGCCTGGCCCTGCGAGACCGAAGGCAGCGGCACGCCGGCGAGGGTCGCCGAGTTGAGCTGCTGGAAGTGGTTGATGCTCTCCGGCTGGACCCCGGTCTCGAGGTGCACGACCGACGACAGGGCGACCATTTCGCCGCTCGCGCTGCGCAGGTGGTAGTTCTCGAGCTGCGCCGGGTTCAGGCGGAAGCGCTGCTCGACTTGCGGGATCACCTTGTATGAGCGGCCCGAGAGCTCGAAGAAATTGACGTAGCCGCCTCCCAGCATCGCCGACAGCGCATCGCCGATGTCCTGCATCGTGAGGCCGAGCTGCGCCGCCATGTTGCGGTCGACGACGATGCGCGTTTGCGGAAGATCGATGCGCAAATCCGACTGCAGGAACATGAATTCGCCGCTCGCCAATGCCTGCTGCAGGAAGCGCTGCGAGACGTCGTAGAGCCGCGACGCAGGCTCGGTGGTGGTCAGCACGAACTGCACCGGCAGGCCGCGTGCCCCCGGCAGCGCCGGCGGCTGGAACAGGGCGATCTGCGCGCCGGCGATCTGATTGAGCTGCCCCTGCGCGATGTACTGCAGCGTCGCCGCCGAGCGCGTACGCTCGTCCCACGGCTTCAGCACCATGCCGGCGATCACCTGGCCCGGCGCGTTGAGCTGGAACACGTGGTCGGTCTCGGGGAACTTGCTGAACGCGCTGTAGACCTGGTCGGCGTAGAGCTGGCGCTGCTCGACGGTCGCCGTGGGGTTGTTGTACGAGGCGGCGATCAGGATCCCCTGATCCTCCTCCGGAGCGAGCTCCGCCTTCGACGTCGCGTACAGGAAACCGATCGAGCCGAGAATGATCACCGCCATCACCACGGTCACCGGCAAGTGGTCGAGCGATCCGTGCAGCGTGCGCTCGTAGCGTCCGCGCAGCCGCTCGAACGTGCGGTCGAGCCAGAGCACGAGCCGATCCTGCCAGCGGTGGCTCTGCGCACTCGGCGCGATCAGGAAGCGCGAGCACATCATCGGCGACAGCGTCAGCGCGACGATCGCCGATACGATGACGGTTCCAACCAGCGTGAACGCGAACTCGGTGAAGAGCGCCCCGGTGAGCCCGCCGAGGAAGCCAATCGGCACGTAGACCGCGACGAGGACGAGTGCCATCGCGATGATCGGGTTCGCGAGCTCGCGCGCACCGCGGATCGCCGCGTCGAGGCGCGGCACGCCCTCCTCGATGTGGCGGCTGACGTTCTCGACCACGATGATCGCGTCGTCGACGACGAGGCCGATCGCGAGCACGATCGCGAGCAGCGTGAGCAGGTTGATCGAATAGCCGAGCGCCAGCATCACGGTGAAGGTGCCGACGATTGCCAGCGGAATAGCGATCAGCGGGATCGCAACCGAGCGCAGCGACCCCAGGAAGACGAACACGACGATCGCGACGATCGCGATGGCTTCGAGCAGCGTCTTCACGACCTCGCCGATCGACGCATTCACGAAGCGCGTCGAGTCGTAGACGATCGTGCCGGAGAGGCCGGTCGGAAGCTGTGCCCGGATGTCCGGGAAGGCGTTGCGCACACGCCCCATGACGTCGAGGAGATTGGCCGCAGGCGCGACCTGGATGCCGATATAGACGGCGGTCTTGCCGTCGAACGACACCGTCGTGTCGTAGTCGTCCGCTCCCAGCGTGACGTCGGCGACGTCGGACAGGCGGATCACCTGGCCGTTGACCGCCTTGACGACCATGTTGCGGAAGCCGTCGAGCGACTTGAGGTCGGTGTTCGCCGAGAGGTTGACCTGCACCATCCGCCCGCGTGAATTGCCGGTGGCGGCGAGGAAGTTGTTGGCCGCGAGCGCGTTGTAGACGTCGGCCGCGGTGAGGCCGCGCGCGGCGAGCCTTTGCGGATCGAGCCACGCGCGCAGCGCGAAGTTCTTCGCGCCGAGGATCTCGGCGGTCTGCACGCCCTCGATCGCCTGCAGCCGCGGCTGCACGGCGCGCAGCAGGTAGTCGGTGATCTGGTTGGGCTTCAGCACCTTGCTTGAGAAGCCGATGTACATCGCGTCGATCGTCTGGCCGATCGAAAGCGTCAGCACCGGCTTCTGTGCCTGGGGCGGAAGCTGGTTCAGCACCGAGTTGACCTTGGTGTTGATCTCGGTCAGCGCCTTGTCGGGATCGTAGTTGAGGCGCAGGTTGGCGGTGATCGTGCTCGACCCCTGGACGTTCGACGACGTCATGTAGTCGATGCCGTTCGCCTGCGCGACTGCGTTCTCGAGCGGCGTCGTGATGAAGCTCGCGACGAGCTCCGCGCTCGCCCCCGGATAAGCGGTGGAGATGGTGACGACTGCGTTCTGCGTGTAGGGGTACTGCAGCACCGGCAGGAGGCCGACCGAGCGCAGGCCGAGCACGAGGATGACGAGGCTCACCACGGTCGCGAGGACCGGGAGCCTGATGAAAAGGTCGGTGAACCGCTTTTCCATGCCGGAGGTGTGCTGGCTTCGCCGCGCGCGATCAGGAATCCGGGACGACCGGATTCGGGCTGTTGCTCGGCTGCACGCTGTTGTTGACGACGAGCGGCGAGCCGTTGCGAAGCTTCAACTGGCCCGCCGTCACCACCGTTTCGCCGGGCTTGATTCCGGAGACGATCGCCACCTGGTCGCCGCGCGTGAGGCCCGGCGTAACGAAGCGCTGCTCCGCGGTGAGCCGCGGCTTGCCGTCCGGCCCCTTGCCCTCGTCCTTGACGATGAACACGGTGGCTCCGTACGGGTTGTAGGTGACGGCAGCGTTCGGGAGCGTCACGTACTCCTGCGCGGCCCCGTCACCGACGTGCACGATCGCAAACACCCCGGGCAGGAGGTTGCCGGAAGGATTCGGCACCCGCGCACGAACCTTCAGGTTGCGCGTCGACGGATCGACCTGCGGCTCGATCGCCGTCACCGTCGCTTCGAACACCTTGCCGGGTACCGCGCTCGTCTCGACGCGCGCCTTGGTCCCGGTCGTCACCAGAGCGATCTGGCTTTGAGGAACGGTGAAGTCGACTTCCATCGGATCGAGCTTCTGCAGCGTCACCACCGCAGTTCCTGCCGCGAGATACTGGCCGAGGTCGACCTGCCGGATGCCGAGCTGGCCGGCAAACGGAGCGACAATCGTCTTCTGGGCGATCAGCGCCTTCTGTGCGGTGATCTGCGCCTCGGCACCCTTGAGCGTCGCGAGATCGCTGTCCACGACCGATTGGGCGACTGCGCGCACCTTGAGCTGGGCCTCGTCGCGCGCGAGGGTGACGCGTGCGAGCCCCGCCTGCGCTTCCAGTTGCGCGAGCTGCCCCTGGAGCGGCGCAGCGTTGAGCTCGACGAGCGCCTGGCCCGCACGGACCCTGGCGCCTGAATCGAAGCGCACGGCCGTGACGACTCCACCGACCTCGGCGCTCAGCGCCGCCTGCTCGCTTGCACGCAGGCTGCCGAGGGCCTCGATCGTCGGCTGCCACGGTGTTTCCTGCGCGACGATCGTCGAGACGGTCTGGGGCGGATTGGCTCCCCCCTTGATCGCCTTCTCGATCATCGTGTTCTTGAAACGGGTGAACCACACCATGCCTCCGATGAGGATGG
This sequence comes from Pseudomonadota bacterium, assembly GCA_018241785.1. Taxonomy (GTDB): domain Bacteria; phylum Pseudomonadota; class Gammaproteobacteria; order Burkholderiales; family Casimicrobiaceae; genus VBCG01. The sequence goes on from JAFEDF010000250.1 coordinate 11,723, forward strand.
CCGCGATCACGAGCATGACGACCATGCGCTTGGTGGTTCCCTTGGCCATCGATCACTCCGTCCTTGCGGTTTTCTCTTGCGCGGCCGACATCGTGACGCCACCGCCGACCGCCTGGAACAGCGACGCGCTGTCGGCGAGCCGCTGTGCCTGGGCCTCGATGACCCCGATCCGCGTCTGTTGTGCCTGCAATTGGGCGACGAGAAGCTGCAGGTAGCTCGCACCTCCCAACTGGTACTGGTCGCTCGTCAGCGCGAGGGCGCCGTTGGCGGCGGTATCGGCGGCGACCTGCGCGTCGAGGACGCGGGCATCCGCGTCGAGGGCACGCAGCGCGTCGGCGACATTGCGCAGCGCCTGCAGCACGGTCTCGCGGTAGTTCGCGCCCGCTGCCTGCAAGCCCGCCTCCGCGGCGCTCGCGGCGGACTTGAGCCCGGCGTTGAAGAGCGGCTGGGCGAGCCCGCCGGCGAGACTCCAGATCGCCGAGCCGGGGCCGAACAACGCTCCGGCGGTGAGCGCCTGGGCGCCGAGGCTCGCGCTCAGGTTGACCTGCGGATAGAGGTTCGCCACCGCGACGCCATATTGCGCGGTGGCCGCGTGCAGGAGCGCCGCCGACGCCTGGATGTCCGGTCGCTGCCGCACGAGGTCCGACGGCACGACCACCGGCAGCGTCGCCGGCAGCTCGAATTCGTCGAGCGTGAAATGCGGGATGGTGGCGTCGCCCGGCTCCCGCCCGGTAAGGATCGCGAGGAGGTGATTGGCCTGCTCGATCTGGCTCTCCAGCGCGGGGAGCCGCGCACGCGTCTGCTCGGTCTGCGTTTCGAGCGCGAGGACGTCGGCACGGCTCGTCGCGCCGAGCTCGAAACGCTGGCGCGCGATGGCGAGCTGGTCACGCTGCGCGGTGAGGATCGACTGCGTCGCGTCGCGCTGTGCCGAGAACTGTGCCTGGGTGAATGCGGCCGTCGCGACGTTGCCGGCGATCGCGAGGCGCGCGGCTTCGAGCTGGTACTGCTGGTAGTCGGCCTGCGCAGCGAGCCCCTCGAGGGTGCGACGGTTGCCCCCGAACAGGTCGACGTTGTACGCGACGCCGACGTTGGCGTTGTAGAGGCTGTAGACGGTCTGATTGTCCCCCGGCTGGCCGCTTCCTGCGGCGTTGGACTGGTTGCGGCTCACGCCGAGCTTTCCGGTCACCGTCGGATACAGGGTCGAGCCGGCCTGCGCGGCGTAGGTCTCGCGCGCCTGTCGCAGCGTCGCCCGTGCGGCCTCCAGCGTCGGATTGTTGGCGAGCGCTTCGTCGACGAGCGCGTCGAGATGCGCCGATCCGAACGTTCGCCACCAGTCGGGGGCCGCGTTCGCGCTCGCTGCGAAGCGCTGCGCGCTACCGAGGTGGACCGGCGCGGAGGCGGTGGCGGCGGGAAGCTCTTCGTGCGTGTACCGCGCCGACCGCGGCGCCGGCGGCGCCGTGTAGTTCGGCCCGACCGCCGCGCATCCGGCAACGAGCGCCGTCAACGCGATGGTCCGCGCGTAACGCGGCATGACAGTCGATCGGGACTTGCGCAGGGTCTTAATCCGATGGGGGCCGGGCGGCAAAGGCGCAATGATAACGGAGGCGGGGGTCAGGCCTGACCCCCCGCCTCTATTCGAAGCGGCGCAGCCCCGGGAGGTCGAGGACGGTCACGCCGCCGTAATCGATCCGCAGCAGCCCCGCCTGCTCCAGCACCTTGAGCGCGCGGTTGACGCGCTGGCGCGACAGGCCGACGAGCTGGCCGAGCTCCTCCTGCGACACCGGCAGCGAGTTGCCGACGTGCGGGTAGAGCACGGGATTGAAGAGCCCGGCGAGCGAGCGCGCGAGCCTCGCATCGGGGCCGAGCAGGCGGTCGTGCTCGACCAGTGCGATGAATTGCGCGAGGCGCTCGTTCAGCTGCGCGATGATGAAGCGGTTGAAGGCGACACTGCCGTCGAGCATCGCGAAGAACACCGCCTTCGGAACGTAGGCGATGGCGCTCTCGCGCAGAGCGACGATCTCGTAGCGGCGCGGCTCGTCCTTGAGGACCGATCCTTCACCGAACCAGCCGCCGGTGCCGATCCCCGTGTAGCTTGCCGGCTTGCCGTCGCTCGAAACGTTCGACATCTTGACGAGGCCGTCGATCACCCCGATCCAGTGATCGACGCGTTCGCCGCGGCGGCAGACGAGGCTGCCGGCAGGGCAGACTCGCGTGAGGGTTTCCGCCTCGACGCGCGAGCGCAGTGCCGGGGGAAGCGCCGCCGTCCACGAACTCCGGTCGAGCAGGTCGGCGAGGGTGCGCATCGCCGGATTGTCGGCCCGGCGACAACCCGCAGGGGTGCAAACGCTTACCTTGGCTAGGGAAGCTCTGCGAAATGGGAACGGACCCTGTGTCAGCGATCGGCCGCGCCGGGAAGCGGTGGGAATGCTGCGACACGCGAGTTCGACCGCGAAGGCCAAGGGAGCGGGGTACCGTGACGGGCTCAAACACCGGCTGCGCTCCGCAGCCGAACTCGCGCGTCACGATACCCCGCTACCTCGGCCTTCGCGGTCGAACTCGCGTGTCGCAGCATTCCCACCGCTTC
>JAFEDF010000251.1 GCA_018241785.1 Pseudomonadota bacterium
TCGAGGAGGTCATTCGCATCCGCACCGGCGAGACCGGTGCGGGCGCGCTGTGACGGAGGTTCCGATGAAGCGATTCAGGAATGCGGTCACCTTCGCGCTGCTGATCGGCGCAATGCCCGCGCTGGGTCTCATCGGCGCAGCGAGCGCCTTCGCGCAGACGACACCCGCTGCGGCGTCGCCGGCTCCGGCGTCGCTGGCTCCGACGTCGCCGCAGCTCGTTTCGGCCGACAGGATCAATAGCGGCGACACCGCGTGGATGCTCACCTCCACCGCACTCGTGCTGATGATGACGATTCCGGGTCTCGCGCTCTTCTACGGCGGCATGGTGCGCAAGAAGAACGTGCTCGCGACGCTGATGCAGAGCTTCGCGATCACCTGCCTCGTCACCGTGCTGTGGGTCGTGATCGGCTACAGCATCGCCTTCACTCCCGGGGGGCCGGTGATCGGGGGCCTCGACCGCTTCTTCCTGCACGGCATGCTCTACGAGAACGAGGCCGGCAAGCTCACCGTGTCGCATCTTGCGCTCACGATTCCCGAGTCGGTCTACATGATGTTCCAGATGACCTTCGCGATCATCACGCCGGCGCTGATCTGCGGAGCGTTTGCCGACCGGATGAAGTTCTCGGCCATGCTCTGGTTCATGGGGTTGTGGTCGGTGCTGATCTACGCGCCGATTGCGCACATGATGTGGGAACCGACGGGCTTCTGGGCCGGACGCGGCGTGCTCGACTTCGCCGGGGGCACCGTCGTGCACATCAACGCCGGCATCGCCGGCCTCGTCTGCGCGCTCGTCCTCGGCAGGCGCGTCGGCTACGGACGCGAGCCGATGGCGCCGCACAACCTGACGCTGACGCTGATCGGGGCGTCGATGCTCTGGGTTGGCTGGTTCGGCTTCAACGCCGGCTCGGCCGTCGCGTCGAACGGGCGCGCCGGGATGGCGATGTTCGCCACCCAGTTCGCGACCGCGGCCGCGGCGCTCGCGTGGATGTTCACCGAGTGGCTCGCCAAGGGGAAGCCGTCGGTGCTCGGCATCGCTTCGGGCGCCGTTGCGGGCCTCGTGGCGATCACGCCGGCGTCGGGCTTCGTCGGCGCAGGGGGTGCGCTCGCAATCGGCCTCGCGGCAGGGGTCGGGTGCTTCTTCGCCTCGACGACGGTCAAGGGCTGGTTCCGCTACGACGACTCGCTCGACGCGTTCGGCGTGCACTGCGTCGGCGGCATCATCGGGGCGCTCCTCACCGGCGTGGTCTGCGAGCGCGCGATCGGCGGCGCGGACGGCAGCTTCCTGACGCAGCTCGGGGCAGTGGTCACGACGCTCGTCGTGAGCGGCGTCGGGAGCTTCGTCCTGCTCAAGATCATCGATGCCGTCATCGGCCTGCGCGTGTCCGAGGAGGAGGAGCGCGAGGGCCTCGACGTGAGCCTCCACGGCGAGCACGTCGAGTAGCCGAATCACCGCGCGGGCCGGCGCCCAGCGCCGGCCCGCCGCGGTCAGAACGTCCGGCGCATGAAGTACGTGCTGATCGCGCTGATCATCCCGACGATGAAGATGTAGACGGCGACGTACCACGGCTCGCCGCCGTTCGCCTTGAGGAGCGCGGTCGCGATCAGCGGGGTGATCGAGCTCGACACGATGCCCGACACCTGGTAGACGACCGAGATGCCGGTGTAGCGCACGCGCGTGTCGAAGAGCTCGCAGAAGAGCGCCGATTCGGGACCGTACACCGGCGCGTAGACGACGCCGAGTGCCAGCACGATCGCAAGGCCCGCGACGATCGCGCTGCCCGAGTAGTGCATCGCCCACATCAGCGGGAAGCCGATCACGCCGCAGGCGAAGGCACCCCATCCGTACACGCGGCGCCTGCCCACACGGTCCGACCACCTCGATGCGATCGGGATCGTGAAGATGAGGACGAACGCCGCGAGCGAAATCGACGAGAGGATCGTCGTCTTGTCGTAGTGGAGGATCGTGACGAGGTAGGCGATCGTGAACACCGCGTAGATGTTGAAGACGACGCCGTCGATGTAGCGGGCGCCCCAGCCGAGCAGCACGTTCTTCTTGTAATCGCGGATCACCTCGCCGACCGGCACGTTGACGACCTGGCGGGCATTCCGGATGCGCTCGAATTCGGGGGTCTCGAGGATGCGCAGGCGGATGAACAGGCCGACTGCGACGAGCACGACCGACAGCAGGAACGCAACGCGCCATCCCCACGACTGGAAGGCCTGATCGGAGAGCGACTTGGTCAGGATCGCCACGACGCCGGTCGCGAGACAGAGGCCGATCGCGAGCCCGACCTGCGGGAAGCACGCATAGAAACCGCGCTGGTGACGAGGCGCGTACTCGAACGACATCAGCACCGCCCCGCCCCACTCGCCGCCGAGGCCGATGCCCTGCAGCAGTCGCAGGAGCAGCAGCAGGAGCGGTGCCGCGATCCCGATCTGCGCGTAGGTCGGAAGCAGTCCGACCAGGAACGTCGCGATCCCCATGATCAGGAGCGTCATGATCAGCAGCGGCTTGCGCCCGATGCGGTCACCGAAGTGCCCGAACAGGATCCCGCCGACCGGGCGGGTGACGAAGCCGACCGCGTAGACGGTGTAGGCGAGCGCCGTCGAGATGAACACGTCGTCGCTCGGGAAGAACTGCTTGTTGAACACGAGGCCGGTGATGGTCCCGTAGATGAAGAAGTCGTACCACTCGACCGTCGTGCCGATGAGGCTCGCGAGCGTGACGAGCCTGCGCGAGCGCGCGTCCGCCTGGTTGCCGGCCCCCGGCCGAACGGAATCCGCCGTCATTGCCTGGTCCATACACTCCTCCCTGTTTGCGCGGCTTGGCGCGCCGGCCGGAGTCAGCCGGGCGCCGCCGCGATGAAATTCCGACCGCGCGGTCCTGCGAGGGCCGATTCGATCAGTTCTTTCGACTCGGCCTCCGTGACGCCATAATCTTCGAAGCGGGTGCTCACTCCCAGAGATCCGAACCATTCGCGCAGCGCGTCGGGCGCTTTCGCGAGGGGTACGTCGAAAACGCGCGCAAGGACCTCGTCGCGCCCGGACGAGCGTCCTGCCGCGCGCTCGAGCACCTGCGGCAGCGTGAACGAGCACGCGATGCCATGCGGCAGGCCGTGGTGCAGCGTGAGGGGGTAGGAAATCGAGTGCGCGAGCGCGGTGCGCGTGTTCGAGAACGCGAGGCCCGCTTCGAGGGCCGCCAGCGCGGCCGACTCGCGCAAAGCGCGGTTGCCCGGATGAGCCATCAGGTCCGGAAGCGTGTCGAGCATCCTGCGCGCCGCGGTGACGGCGAGCGCGTCGGAAACGGGATTCGCGTTGCGGTTCCAGATCGCCTCGAGCGAATGCGAGAGCGCGTCGAGCCCCGACTGCAGCGTCACCGCGGGCGGCGCCGAACCCGAGAATTCCGGGTCGACGATCGCGGCCTCGGGCCAGGTCTCGCGCAGGTGCAGCGAGTACTTGCGATCGCCCGCGCGGTCCCAGACCGTCGCCCAAGGCGTCACTTCGCTACCGGTCCCGGCCGTCGTCGGGACCGTGACGAGCGCCTTCACACGCGGGGGGACGAACGGCTTGCCGGCCGCCAGCGCCTGGACGATCCGGGAGAAATCCGCGTCCGGCGCCTCGACGCACAGGACCTTGGCGCTGTCGAGTACGCTCCCGCCCCCCACGGCGACGATTGCGTCGGCGCTCGCGTGGTCACGCCAGAAGCGCTCGTGCAAGGGAGCGAGGTCGGCGAGATCGGGATTCGGGGCGATCGAGTCGATCACGCCCAGAAGGCGCGTGCCGACGATCGCACGGATGCGGTCGACCCAGCCGAATCCGGCCGCCTCGGGAAGGGTGACGAGGACCGCAGTCCTCTCGCCGAGCACGGCAGCGAGTTTCGCGAGCGAGCCTGCACCGAACGTCACCCGCACCGGGTTGTGAAACGTCCAGGTCTCGCCGCCAGTCGTGTCGCCGCCAGTCGTGTCGCCGCCGCTCGCCATCGTCCGCGTTCCGCTCCGCCCAGCCGGGGTGGACGAAGTATCGGCGGGTCGATAGCATTGATCCAATACATTTCCTTGGTCCTTCCCATAGGTTGCTTCTATGCGGCTTGCACACCTGCGCTCGTTCTACGCGGTCGCGCGCCACGGGGGGTTCACGGCGGGCGCGAAGGCGCTCCACGTCAGCCAGCCGACAGTGACCGCCCAGGTCCGCGCCCTCGAGGAGGCCTACGGCATCGAGCTCTTCCACCGACGGGGGCGGGTGATCGCGCCGACTCCGACCGGCGAATCGCTGCTCGAGGTCGCGAGCCGGATCTTCGAGCAGGAGGAGGAAGCGCTCGCGCTCCTGCGCGACATGGGCGAGCTCAGGACCGGCCGCATCCGGGTCGGCGCCGTCGGTCCGTATCACGTGATGGCGATCATCGCCGAGTTCAGGCGGCGTCACCCCGGCGTCGACGTCTCGATGGCGATCGGCAACTCCGAGCAGGTCGTGCACGGGCTCGTCGGCCGTGACACCGACGTCGCGGTGCTCGCGCAGTACGCTCCCGATCAGCGCCTGCACTTCCTGCCGTTCCGGTCGCACCGCGTCGTGATCACGGTGCGCGACGATCATCGCTTCGCGCGCAGGCGGAGCCTGCGCATCGCCGAGCTCGCGGGCGAGCCGCTGATCGTCCGCGAGCGCGGCTCGACGACGCGCAAGGCGCTCGACGAAGCGCTGCAGAGGCATTCGGTGAAGCCGCGGATCGCGCTCGAGATCGGCAGCCGCGAGGCGGTGCGCGAGGGCGTGATCCACGGCCTCGGCATCGCTCCGGTGTCCGAGATCGAGTACGTCCCGCACGCGCGGCTCCGCGCCGTTCCGATCGGCGATGCCGACGTGCGCACGCACGCGCACGTCGCCTGTCTGCGCGAGCGCATGCACACGCGGATGATCGCCGCATTCATCGATGCGGCCTGCGTGCTGTTACCGCGAGCTGCCGGAGCCTGATGTGCGCCGCCCGCGCCGCGCGCGCGGATGGGCGGCGTCGTAGACCTTGGCAAGGGCCTGGAAATCGAGGTGGGTGTAGACCTGCGTGCTGGCGATCGACGCGTGGCCGAGCATCTCCTGCACCGCACGCAGGTCCCCCGACGATTGCAGCACGTGGCTTGCGAACGAATGGCGGAGCATGTGCGGATGCACGTGCCGCGAAAGGCCCTGGCGGATCGCCCAGTGCGCGAGGCGCTGCTCGATCGAGCGCGGCGACAGCCGGCGCCCGCCGCGCCCGACGAACATCGCGCTCTCGCCGGAACCGGCGAGGCCCGCGCGCAGCGCGAGCCAGCGGCGGATGGCCTCGCGCGCCGCGGAGCCGACCGGAACGATGCGCTCCTTTGCGCCCTTCCCCAGCACCCGCACCTCGCCCGCTTCGAGATCGCACGCGGCGACGTCGAGGGTTGCGAGCTCCGAGAGCCGAAGCCCCGACGAGTAGGCGAGTTCGAGGAGCGCGCGGTCGCGGACCGCGAGCGGGCCGGCGTCGCCGACCGTCACGAGCCGCACCGCCTCGTCGGGCGACAGCGCCGACGGCAGCCTGCGCGGCGATTTCGGCGGACGGAGCCCGGCCGCCGGATCGGCCGCGATCGAGCAATCGCGCTCGAGGAGGAAGCGGTAGAACGCGCGCCACGCCGACAGCATCCGCGCGAGGCTGCGCCCCGACAGTCCGCGCCCGTGGAGCGCGGCGACATGGCGCATCAGTTGCGCACGCGTGAGGGTCGCCATCGGCGCCGCGCCGGCGAGCCCGGCGAGCACCGCGACGTCGCGCACGTACGCCTTGCGCGTGTGCGCGGGGCGCGTCGCGAGCCGCGCGGTGAAGTCGGCGAGCAGCGCCTCGTTGGCCGGTGCGATGCGCTCGTCCGGCATGGGCGGCGCTACGCGGGTGCGAGACAGCGCGCGACGGCGACGCTCGCGAGCTCGCCCAGGCGCAGGAGGTACATCGTTCCCATCGCAGGGTGAAAGCGCTGCGCATCGGGACTCGCGAGTGCGAGGATGCCGAAGGTCGCCTCGGTCCGCAGCGGCAGGTACGCGTACGACTTCATCGAATCGTCGTCCTCGAACCACGCGCGCGCGGCGTCGCCGGCCGCCGGCCCGCAGCGGGGCGCTCCGAGCCCTTCGGCGAACTCGTGCAGCGCAGGCGGCATCGGCGCGAGCTCGGGGAGCGCGGCCGGCGGCAGCGCGGCCCCCGGCGAACCGGCGGCGGCGACGACTTCGACGACGATCGCCGCCGGATCGCGCCAGAGCCGGATCGCTACGCGGGGAACCGCGAAGTCCTCCTTCAGGCTGTGCACGAGCACTGCGATCGTCGTCTCGAGATCGCGCGCAGCCATCAGCGCAAGCGTCGTCCGGTGCAGCCTCTCGACGATCGCCTCGTTCTCGCCCGCGTTACTGACGAGCTCGGCGAGCCTTCGCTCCTGCTCGCGCGACCTGTCGCGAAGCGAGAGGATCTGCCGCTCGGCGATCGGGATCGCGTGCCCGCCATGCGGATGGGGAACGAAGATCTCCGCGAGGACGTCGGCGTAGTCCTCGAAGAATTCCGGGTGCTGCTTCAGGTATTCGGCGACAGCGCTCGCATCCATCCGGATCCTCGGTCCCTCACTTCGTGTGCGTGCGCCGTCGCAGTTCGCGCGCCGCCACGCGTGTCCAGGTCAGACCGGAGCGGCCGCGCTGCGCCACTCCCCTTCGAAAACCGTGCGTGCGGGCCCTTTCATCGTCACCGGCAAACCCGCGCCGCGCCAGCCGACCGCGAGCCTTCCGCCTCGCGTGGCCACCCTGACGTCGGCGTCGAGAAGGCCGCGCCGGATGCCCGCGACGACTGCCGCGCATGCGCCCGTTCCGCACGCGAGCGTCTCACCCGCTCCGCGCTCCCAGACGCGCAGGCGGATGGTAGCGCGATCGACGATCTGCATGAACCCTGCGTTGACGCGCTGCGGAAAGCGCGGGTGGCTCTCGATTCGCGGACCGAGGGCCGCGACCGGGGCCGCGTCGACGTCGGCGACGACCTGCACGGCGTGCGGGTTGCCCATCGACAGCACCGACACCTCGACGCTTTGGCCGTCGACGTCGAGCGGCTCGCTCCTGCCCCCGGTGCCTCCGGTGAACGGGACCTCGCCGGGCGCGAAGCGCGGCACCCCCATGTCGACCGTCACCTCGCCGTCGTCCTCGAGCCTCGGAACGATGACGCCGCCCGCGGTCTCGACGCGGATCTCGCGCTTCGCGGTCAGGCCATGCTCGCGAACGAAGACCACGAAGCAGCGCGCGCCGTTGCCGCACTGCTCGACTTCGCCGCCGTCGGCGTTGAAGATCCGGTAGCGGAAGTCGGCGCCCTCGCGTGCGGGCTCGACGACCAGCACCTGGTCGCAGCCGACGCCGAAGCGCCGGTCGGCGAGGAGCCTGATCGCGGCGGGATCGAGCGTGAACGGCGTCCTCGTCGCATCGACGACGACGAAGTCGTTGCCGAGGCCTTCCATCTTGGTGAAGCGCATCGTGCGTATCCCGTCCACGGTGCCGTCCATCTGCGCGATCGCGTGCCGGACGGCGTCAGCGCAAAGGCGCGCCCGGCGCCTGCGGCGTACCCTTGCCGACGTCGCCGCTCTTCGAGAACGGAACGCTCGCGCTGCCGTTCACGCGTGCGCGTCCGTCGATCACGTAGTGAAGCGACGGCACCGTGCCGGCCGGTCCGCCGCGCATGCCGAGCTGCATCGCCTTCGCCACGGCGAGGAGCACGGCGTCCATGCCTGCATGCGCCGTCATCCCGGCGGTCGCGCTCCCGTGCGCCGGGACATGCACCGGCGTCTTCAGCTCGGCCTGCGCGATCTTCTGGCCTTCGATCGACAGCGTCGCATCGAGCGCATCGATCGCGATCTCGCGATCGTCGGGATTGGACACCGAGACGGCGATGCTGAAGAACGCGTCGGGCCCGACGACGCGATCGAGGCTGACGCCGACGACGTCGATGTGCGGGGGGTGCGCGAGCGGCAGGCCGGCGCAGGCGGCGAGGACCGCGCACGCCGCGGCGAGCGTGATGCGCAGCCGGATGGGGTGACGCATCAGACGTTGAACCTGAAGTGCATCACGTCGCCGTCGCGCACGACGTAGTCCTTGCCTTCGAGGCGCATCTTCCCGGCTTCCTTCGCGCCCTGCTCGCCGGCGAGTGCCACGTAGTCGTCGTAGCCGATGACCTCGGCGCGGATGAATCCGTGCTCGAAGTCGGTGTGGATGACCCCTGCGGCCTGCGGCGCGGTCGCGCCGCGCAGGACCGTCCACGCGCGCACCTCCTTCGGCCCCGCGGTGAAGTAGGTCTGGAGCCCCAGGAGCGCGTAGGTCGCCCGGATCAGCCGGTCGAGGCCCGGCTCCTCCATGCCCATGTCGGCGAGGAAGATCGCCTTGTCGGCGGGATCGAGATCGGCGATCTCGGCCTCCATCGCCGCGCTGATCGCGACGACCGGCGCGCCTTCGTCCTTCGCGCGCTCGCGCAGGCGCTCGAGCATCGGGTTGGCCTCGAAGCCGTGCTCGGCGACGTTCGCGACGTAGAGCGTCGGTTTCAGCGTCAGCAGGAAGAACGGCCGGATGAGCGCACGCTCGGCGGCGTCGAGCGCGACCACGCGCGCGGGCTTCGCCTCGTCGAGCGCCGCGCGGATGCGCACGAGCACCGCGTGGAGCCGCTGCGCCTCCTTGTCGCCGCCGGCGCGCGCCGGCTTCTCGACCTTCGCGATCTGCCGCTCGACGGCCGCGAGGTCGGCGAGCGCCAGCTCGGTGTCGATCGTCTCGACGTCGGCGATCGGGTCGACCCTGCCCCCGACGTGGACGACGTTCGGGTCCTCGAAGCAGCGCACGACGTGCGCGATCGCGTCGGTCTCGCGGATGTTGGCGAGGAACTGGTTGCCGAGGCCTTCCCCCTTCGACGCGCCGGCGACGAGCCCGGCGATGTCGACGAACTCGACGGTCGCCGGGACGATCTTCTGCGGCTTCGCGATCGCCGCGAGCGCGGCGAGGCGCGGGTCGGGAACCTCGACGATGCCGACATTGGGCTCGATCGTGCAGAACGGATAGTTTTCCGCCGCGATGCCGGCCTTCGTCAGCGCGTTGAAGAGCGTCGACTTGCCGACGTTGGGAAGCCCGACGATGCCGCAGCGAAGGCTCATCGGCCGGCCTTGTCTGGGTTCGCCGCCTCGCCCTTCTCAGGAGTCGCGCGATGCTCGCGCGGCCGCACGTTGAGCGACTGCATCGCAGCCACCATGTTGCCCTCCGCGATGTCGGGCCACGCCGCGAGCGCGCGCTCGATCGCCGAGTCGATCGCCGCACGCTCGTCGATCGACGGGGGTTTCAGAACGTAGTCGATCACCTCGCGCTCGGGGGCGGCGCCGTCGCGCGGGTGCCCGATGCCGAGCCGCAACCGCCAGAAGTCCGCGCTGCCGAGGCAGGCGTCGATGTCGCGCAGCCCGTTGTGCCCGGCATGGCCTCCGCCTTCCTTGAGGCGCGCCTCGCCGGGCTTCAGGTCGAGTTCGTCGTGGACGACGAGGATCTCGGGGGGCGCGACGCCGTAGAAGCGCGCGACCGCGGCGACCGCGCGTCCGGACTCGTTCATGAACGTCGCCGGCATGATCAGTCGAAGCGTGCCGGCGCGCGCGACGTCACCCGCGAACTTCGGCTCGTGCGAGAACGTCGCGCCGAGCTTCGCTGCGAGCTTCGAGACGAACCAGAACCCCGCATTGTGGCGCGTGGCCGCGTAGCCGCGGCCCGGATTGCCGAGCCCCGCGACGATTCGGATCGGCATGCGGCCTCGCGCGCGCGGCGAACCGCGGCGTTACTTCTTGTCCTTGCCGGCTTCCTTCTTGTCGCCGCCCTTCTCGGGGGCCTTCCCTTCGGGAGCCTTGGCGTCGGTGGCCGGTGCGGCGGCGCCCGCTGCAGCGGGGGCCGCGGCGGCGCCCGCCTCGCCTTCCGCCGCCGCTGCTTCCTCGGTCTCGACGACCGCCTTGGGCACCACCGCCGTCGCAACGACGGGGTCACCGGTGCGCCGGTGGATCACGGCGGTCACCCCGGGCGGAAGCTTCACGCCCGAAACGTGCAGCGAGTGCGCGGTGTCGAGCTCCGAGAGGTCGACTTCGATGAATTCGGGAAGGTCCTTCGGCAGGCAAGCGATGTCGATCTCGGTCATCACGTGGCTCACGATCGCCCCCTGCGTCTTGACCGCCGGCGACACCGCCGCATTGACGAAGTGCAGCGGCACCTTCATGTGGATCTTCTTCGCCTCGTCGACGCGCTGGAAGTCGACGTGCAGGATCTCGTTGCGAAACGGGTGCATCTGCACGTCGCGCAGGAGCACGCGCGTAACGGACCCGTCGACCTTCATCGACAGGATCGACGAATGGAACGCCTCGTTGCGCAGCGCATGGAAGAGCGCGTTGTGATCGAGCTCGATCGGCTGCGGGGTGCCCGTGCCGCCGTAGACGACTCCCGGAGTCTTGCCGACGCGGCGCATGCGGCGCGCGGCGGCGCGGCCTTCGGTGGTGCGGGCAAATGCGGTGAATTCGATCGTGGCCATTGTGGCGACTCCCTGGCAGGTGGTCTGCGGCCTCCCGGGTCGATGCCGGTCGTCCGCCATGGTCGGTACGCGGCCGATGCGGCCTGCGTGAAGCCCGTCATTCTAGCAGGGAACGGCCTGCCGCGTCACCGGCGGCACCGCGCTTCACGTGCGGTGCCGGTTCGCCTCGCGAAACTGGTGGCGGGCATGAAGCACCGCGGCCTCGTCGACGTCGCGCGGGTCGGGAAGGCGCAGCAGCGCCTGCCGCACCTCGGCGTGCGCGATCGCGACGGCGGGGTCGTCGAGCACGTACTCGCGGTAGCGCTCGCCGAGCGAGCCCTCGGTGTTCGGATCGGGCGAGATCAGCCGCTCGACCTCGGCGCGCACCGCCGCAGCGTCGTCGTCGCCGGGTCCCGGGGCGACTTCGAGGAACACGTCGAGATCGACGATGAGCTCGGAGAGGCTGCGCAGCCACGCGAAATGCGGATCGGACGTGAGCAGCCGCAGGAGCTCGCCGGCGCCGAAGAGTGCATGCTGCTCGCGCTCGAAGTCACGCCGCGCGCGCTCGACGAGGCTCCGATGCAGCGCCGTGAGGCCGCGGCCGAGCGCCCCGAGGGCTGCGCGCGGACCTGCGGCGGGCGGAACTGCCTCGCCTCGCGCGCTCACGGCATCACCTGGCCGCCGTTCACTTCCAGGATCTGCCCGGTGACGAAGCCCGACAGCGCATCCGACGCGAGATAGACGAACGCTCCGGCACATTCGTCGGGACTGCCGAGCCGGTTCATCGGGATCGACGACTTGACCGACTCGAGCATCGCCGGCGTCGAGTAGCGCTCGTGGAATGGAGTGACGATGACTCCGGGCGACACGGCGTTCACGCGGATGCCGTCCTTGACGAGTTCCTTCGCGAGGCCGCGCGTGAAGGTCGACACGAAGCCCTTGGCGGCAGCGTAGATCACCGAGCCTCCGCCTCCGCCGGTGCGCGCCGCGATCGACGTCACGTTGACGATGCTGCCGCGGCCGGCCCTGCGCATGTGCGGGATCGCCGCAGCGCTCGCCGCCACCATCGACCGCGCGTTGAGGTCGACGACCTCGCTGAAGTAGGCGTCGTCGGCCTCGACGACCGCAGTGCGGCGCACGAGCCCGCCGGCGTTGTTGACGAGGATGTCGAGCCCGCCGAAGCGCGCAGCCGTCGCCTCGACGACCTCGCGCGCCTTCGCGGGGTGACGCAGGTCCCCGCCGACGAGGAAGGCCTCGGCGCCGGCGAAGCGCACGTCGGCCGCCACCTCCTCGGCCCGGTTGAGGCTCGCGTTGTAGTGGATCGCGACGCGGCAGCCCGCTCGCGCGAATGCCCGCGCGGCTGCGGCGCCGATGCCGGTCGATGCGCCGGTGACGAGCACGGACCTCCCGGCGAGGTCGGCGGCGAAGGCTTCGCTCATTCGGTGAAGAGCGACGACACCGATTCCTCGTTCGAGATCCGCGTCATCGTTTCGGCGAGGAGCTGCGCGCACGAGAGCTGCCGGATCTTCGGGCAGGCCGCGGCCTCCTCGGAGAGCGGGATCGTGTCGGTGACGACGATCTCGTCGAGGTCCGACTCGGTGATCCGCGGCACCGCGCCGCCCGAGAGCACCGGGTGCGTGCAGTAGGCAAACACGCGCTTCGCGCCGTGCTCCTTCAGCGCGGTCGCCGCCTTGCACAGCGTGTTCGCCGTGTCGACGATGTCGTCCATGATCACGCAGTTGCGCCCGTCGACGTCGCCGATGATGTTCATCACCTCGGCGACATTGGCCTTCGGCCGCCGCTTGTCGATGATCGCGAGCTCCGAATCGAGGCGCTTCGCGATCGCCCGCGCGCGCACGACGCCGCCCACGTCGGGCGACACGACGAGCAGATTGTCGTAGTTGCGCTTCCACAGGTCGCCGAGCAGGATCGGCGTCGCGTAGATGTTGTCGACGGGCACGTTGAAGAAGCCCTGGATCTGGTCGGCGTGCAGGTCCATGACCATCACGCGATCGATGCCGACCGTGGAGAGCATGTCGGCGACGACCTTGGCGGTGATCGGCACGCGCGCCGAGCGCGGACGGCGGTCCTGGCGCGCGTAGCCGAAATAGGGGATCGCCGCGGTGATCCGCGCAGCCGACGCACGCTTCAGCGCATCGACCATCACCAGCACTTCCATCAGGTTGTCGTTGGTCGGCGCGCAGGTCGACTGCAGCACGAACACGTCGCGTCCGCGGACGTTCTCGAGCAGTTCGACCATCACCTCGCCGTCGGAGAAGCGGCCGACGACGGCGCGCCCGAGGCTGATGTTCAGGTGGCGGCAGACGGCATCGGCCAGGCGCGGATTGGCGTTGCCGGTGAAGATGCGCATGCGCTCGAAGGACATCGGTCGGTTCGGAAATGGCTGGGGAGGAAGGATTCGAACCCTCGAATGCCGGAATCAAAATCCGGTGCCTTAACCAACTTGGCGACTCCCCAGCGGAAACCCTCGCAATCCGTTTCCCGAGCCCGCTGCGCCGTCCGTCAGGAGAGCGCCGCGAGCGGATGACGTTCGATCGTGCGCACGACTCGGCCCGGCATCGCCGGAGGAAGCGCGGCGAGCGCAGCTTCCGCCTCGGCGATCGTCGCGAATGCGGCGATCACGCCCGCGCCCGAGCCGGTCATCCGCGCCCGCGGGGTCACGCCCCGCAATGCCACCAGCGCCTCGCCGACCGGGGCGAATCGCGCCCTGGCCGCAGCCTCGAGATCGTTTCGCCCGTAACCTTCGGAAAAGACGTCCATTTTCGCGGACGCCGCAGAGCGTGTCAATTCGGGCGCCGCGAAGATCGAGGCGGTTGGAACCGCGATCGGAGGCAGCGCGAGCGCAATCCAGTGTGCCGGCAGCGATGCGGGCGTCAGCGCCTCGCCGATCCCGCGGACGACGGCGGCCCCTTCGCCGAGGAAGAACGGCACGTCGGCGCCGAGCGCGACGCCGATCGCCGCGAGCTCGGCGCGCGGCCGATGCAGGCCCCAGAGATGGTTGAGCGCGATCAGCGTCGTCGCGGCATCCGAGCTTCCGCCGCCGAGCCCCGCGCCGATCGGGATCCGCTTCGCGATTGCAATCGATGCGCCGCGCGCCACGCCGGTCGCCTCGCGCAGCGCGCGCGCCGCGCGAAGCGCGAGGTCGTCGGCCTCGGCGACGCCCGCAACGGGCAACACCCGCTCGATGCGCGCATCGCCGCGAACCTCGATGGTCAGCACGTCGGCGAAGTCGACCAGCGCGACGAGAGATTCGAGCGTGTGATAGCCGTCGGGCCGCCTGCCGGTGACGTGCAGGAACAGGTTCACCTTCGCCGGGGCCGGGACGGTCAGCCTCGCATTCATTGCCAGCGATCGATGACGACGGTGAGATCGACCGGCGGCGAATCCGGATACATGAGCGTCACCCGCTGCGCCCGTTTCGCCACATCGTCGGCGTAGCGGTAGCGCACGTCCCAGCCGTCCTGGCGCAGCGTCAAGGGCCGCCCCTCGGCGTCGCGCTCGACGCTCGCCGTGGCGCCCGGCCGCGGCGCGCCCTGGATCCACGAAGCGAGGCCTTCCACCGGGATCGCGACGCCGAGCCCGCGCTCGGTGAGCGAGAGCCAGTCGGACGCCGTCTCGACCGACCCGTTTGCGAGCGCGAGCTTCACTCCGTAGCGATTGCCTTCGAGCCGCGCGATCGTCTGGCCGAGCGGGTCGGCGAGGTCGATCGCGTCGTGGCCGGGCTCGTGGAGCCACGTGAACGATCCCGCGATGCCGTCGCGCCCGTGCCTCGCCGCGAGCCTGCCGTCGATCGCGAACGGCCGGTCAGCGGTCGAAGCGGCGTGCTCGCTCACCACCGTCGGCAGGCTCGCGCAGCCGGCGAGGGCGAGAACCGCCGCGACGCCCGCCAGCGCGAGACGTGCGCTCACTGCGGCTCGAGGCGGTGGACCGTTTCCTTCAGCACGGCGTTGTCAGGATGCAGGGCGAGCTGCTTGCTCCACAGTGCGCGCGCGCGATCGCGATCGCCCTTGCGCCACAGGACCTCGCCGAGGTGCGCGGCGATCTCCGCATCGGACCGGCTGTCGAGCGCCCGCTGCAGATACGCCTGCGCCTCGTCGAGGCGGCCGAGCCGATAGAGGGCCCAGCCCATGCTGTCGAGGATGAACGGATCGTCGGGGGCGAGCTTGTGCGCACGCTGGATCAGCGCGTAGCCCTCGTTGGCGCGCGTCGTGCGATCGACGAGCGTGTAGCCGAGCGCGTTCAGCGCCTGCGCGTCGTTCGGCTTCAGAGCGACGAGATGCTTCAGCCTCTTCTCGGCCTCGTCGACCCGATCGAGCTTCTCGGCGACCATCGCGAGGTCGTAGATGAGGTCGGGCGAGTCGGGATGCGCGGCGAGCGCGCC
>JAFEDF010000252.1 GCA_018241785.1 Pseudomonadota bacterium
CGATTAGGGAAGCTCCGCGAAACGGGAACGGACCCTGTTTCAGCGATCGGCCGCGCTGGGGAGCGCAGCGCTGGGAAGCGGTGGGGATGCTCCGGCGCGCGAGTTCGACCGCGAAGGCCGGGGGAGCGGGGTACCGTGACGGGCCCAGACACCGGCCGCGTTCCGCAGCCGAACTCGCGCGTCACGGTACCCCGCTCCCCCGGCCTCCGCGGTCGGTGTAGAGCGCGCCGGAGCATCCCCGCCGCTTCCGATCGCTGAAACAGGGTCCGTTCCCATTTCGCGGAGCTTCCCTACTCGCCGAGCTCGGCAAGCGCGAGCTGCAGCGCGGCGGCGAGGTGCGGATCGGCCTCGTCGTGGCGGCCGAGCTTCGCCAGCAGCTCACCCAGCGCGACTTGCGCGCGCCAATGGTTGTCGAGCGCGAGGCTCGCCTCGAGGTAGGTCTGCGCCTTGCCCCACAGCTCCTGGCGCTCGCACAGCTTCCCGAGCACGTAGAGGAGCGTCGCATCGCCGTTGTGGCGCGTCAGCCAGCGTTCGGCCGTCTCGAGCTGGCGCGTCGGGTCGGGGCCGCGGCACTGCGCATAGAGCAGCACGAGCCCGGCGTCCCAGTTGCGGTCGAGCGCGCGCACGATCGCTTCGAGAGCATCGCGGTCGGCGTTGACGGCGAGAAACGACTGCGCCGCCGCGCGCGCCACCAGCGGCTGCACGCGGTCGGCCTCGCCGACGCGCGCCCAGCAGGCGCGCAGACCGGCCGGATCGTGGGTGAGGCCTTGCAGCGTCTGCGCGTGTGCTGCGCCGCGGATCGCCGCGCCTTGCGCCGCATCGTAGACCTTGCGCTTCACGAGCTTGTCGACCAGAGCCGGAACGTCGCCCGTTCTCCCGGCCGCGGTGAGCGCGCGCAGCTCGAGGCGCTGCGCCGCCGTGTGCAAGCCCGCTTCGTTCTTCAGCTCGGCGAGCCGAGCGAGCGCTTCTGTCGGCTGGCCGCGCTCGAGAGCGAGCTCGGCTTCGAGCATCAGCCGCGGAACCGCGAGCGGGGTCACCTGCGCATCGGGTCGATCGAGCATCGCCTTCGCGCCGTCGAAATCGTGCGTTTCGAGCGCCGCACGGGCGCCGATCAGCGCAGGCATCGCAGGAGCACCCGGAATCGCGAGCGCTTCCTCCGCGTATTGCCGCGCCTTGCCGTGCCGGCCTTCGATCAGCGCGACGACTGCCGAGTCGATGCGCCCGCGCAGCCGCTCGTCGCGCCGGCGAATGCGCGCCGCACGGACCTCGCCGGGAAGCCGCGCGAGCCTGACCACCGCGCGCACCGCCGCGTACAGCGCGAGGAACGCGAGCACCGCGAGAACGATGAACGCGTTCTGCGACAGCTCGACCCGGTACGGCGGCGAGACGAGCATCACGTAACCGTCACCCACGCGAAACAGCAGCGCAAGCGCGACGGCCGCGGCGCAGAGCAGCAGGAAAGCGACGAGCGCGCGCACGGCAGGACTACTTCACCCGCGGCGCCGACGGATCGCCGCCGCGATCGTCGCCGCGCTCGGCCGCCGAGCGCAGTGCGCGCACGGCATCGAGGCTGCCGGCGAGCGTCGGCATCTCGTGCGGCATCGTGAACTGCGCCTGCAGCGCGAGCGTCGCGAGCGCCGACTGGACCGGACGCGCCGTGACGTCGAAATACTGCTTCAGCCACGCGATCGCGTCGCGCAGGTCGGCCTTGAAGCTGCGGTCGTCGTGCGACAGGAGTCCGATGCGCGCCGACAGCAGGCGCAGGCGCAGGTTCTCGCGCAGGAAGAACGCCTGCGACGGCGTCAGGAGCGGTGCCGCGGGCTGGTTGGTCACCTCGATGCGCACGACGTCGTGCACCTGCGCCCAGAGGCCGGACAGCAGCCGCCGCCACGCCGGCTCGGCCGCCGGAGCCGGAGGCGGCTGCGGCCCCGCAATGCGCTGATCGCGTGCGAGCGGCAGCGTGTCGACCGTGGCGATGATCTGGTCGAGCCTGATGGCGATGCCGGTGACGTCGATATACGGGACCGCCTTCAGCGCGTCGATGTCCTTGGCGAGCGCGCGGCGCAGCGTGCCGAACTGCGGTCGATCGAGCTGCGCGAGCTTGGCGTCGGCGACCTGCAGCGCGGTGAGCGCCGCCTGGACGTTGCCGGCGAGGCTAAGCTGCTGGCTCGCGAGCACGAGAATCTGCTCGATTTCGGTCAGCGCGAGCTCGTCTCGCGACGGCGCGAGGTCGCGGTAGAGCGCATCGAGCGACGCCTGCTGCGCCTGGAAAGCCCCGACGCGCGCATCGAGCGCGGCGATGTTCGCCTGCGCCGTGCGCAGCTGATTGGCGAGATCGGCTTCGACGCCGTGCATCTGCGACGCGGCGGCGTCGGCGGCGGCGAGCCGCTCGGCCGTCGCGCGCTGCAACGCGACCGAGGCGCGGTGCGCATCGATCAGGCCCCACGCGCCCGCAGCGATCGCAATCAGCACGACCGTCCACAGGAGACGGTTGCCCGCGCCGCGCCCGCCGCTTCGCCCCGGCGAATCGACCGCGGGCACCGGCGCGTCCCCCGTGGGAGCTGGCGCCGCGGGGCGATCGCTGTCGGTGCCGGGGGAGCTTCGCATCATTCGCTCGCTCGCGCGATTCTAGCAGTCGCGGGCCTGCGCTCCCGATGACGCGGGCAGCCCCGCGCGCATACAATCGGCGTCGCCCGCGCACCGCCGTGCCGACTGCCGCCGATCACTCTGTGAACCCGCTTGCCCTCGTCGTGGTGATCGCCGTCGTGGCCGTCGTGGCGGCCGTCGCCTTCCGCGCTGGGGCTGCGCGCGGGCCGCGCGACGCCCCGCAGGCGCCGCGGCCTTCGGCTCCGCAAGGGCCCGCGCGAGCGGGCGAATCGCCTCTGTCCTCGCAGCTCGCCGATTTCTCCGCCGAACGCCATCGGCTGTTCGGCGAGCTTGCCGAGGCTCGCGCCGAAACGGCGCGCTATCGCCAGATCATCGTCGATCTCGAGCGCGACGCGCCGCCGCCGCTGCTCGGCGCGCCGACCGCGCCCGATGATCTCAAGCTCATCGTCGGCGTCGGGCCGGTGCTGGAGCGTATGCTGCAGCAGCTCGGCATCTTCACCTACCGCCAGATCGCGCACTGGAGCGAGCGCGACGTCGACGCATTCGAGGCGAGGCTCCCCGAATTTCCCGGCCGCATCCGGCGCGATGCCTGGGTGACCCAGGCGCGCGCGCTCCACCAGAGCAAGTACGGGGAGCGGCCCTGACCCCGCGAACGTTCCTGCTCGTCGTCACGCTGACGCTGCTCTGGGGCTGCAACTGGCCGGTGATGAAGATCGGCGTCTCGGAGCTCGCGCCCTTGACGTTTCGTGCGCTCACGCTTCCGTTCGCCGGTGCCGCGCTTCTCGGCATCGCACTCGCGCAGCGCCAGCCGATCCGCGTGCCGCGCACACTGTGGCGGCCCCTCGCATGGCTCGCGCTGTTCAACATCACCGGCTGGAACGGCTTCGTGCTGTTCGGGGTGCAGCACCTCCCCGCCGGGCGCAGCGCGATCCTCGGCTACACGATGCCGCTGTGGGCGACGCTCTGCGCGGTCGTCGTGGTCGGCGAGCGCCTCACCGCGCGCCGCGCGATCGGGCTCGCCCTCGGCATGGCGGGCATGCTGCTCCTGATCGGCGACGAGCTGCACACGCTGCGCGGCGCCGGCTTCGGCGTGACGATGATCCTGATCGCCGCATTCAGCTGGGGCCTCGGCACCGCGCTCCTGCGGCGCTGGCCGCTGCCGATGTCGCCGGTGGCGCTGACCGGCTGGATGATCGTACTGGGCTGGATCCCGATCGCGCTCCTCGTCCCGGTGTTCGATCCGACGCCGCTTCCCGCCGAACTCGCGCGGCTCACGTGGCGCGGCTGGTTCGCGCTCGCCTACAACGTCCTGCCGGGGGGACTGCTCGCCAACTGGGCGTGGTTCTCGCTCGCGCGCACGCTGCCGGTCAGCCTGTCGTCGCTCCTGTCGCTGCCGATCCCGGTCGCCGGCGTATTCGCCGGCATGATCATCCTCGGCGAGCGCCCGGGTCCGAGCGAGTGGGCGGCACTCGCGCTCGTCGTCCTCGCCCTCTTCATCGTCATGTTCCGGCGTGACGGCGCTGCGCAGCCGACGCGCTGATCAGCCGAGCTCGGCGACGAGGGTCAGCACGCGGCCGCTGTCGAACCAGGCATCGAGGTTCGCCTTGCAGAGGTCGGCCATCGCCTTGCGCGTCTCGCGCGTCGCGCTGCCGACGTGAGGCAGCAGCACGACGTTGTCCATCGAAAGGAGCGGCGGCGGAACACGCGGCTCGTCGGCGTACACGTCGAGCCCGGCAGCCTTGATCGTGCCGTCGGCGAGTGCCCGTACGAGCGCGTCCTCATCAACGATCGATCCGCGCGCGATGTTGACGAGCACCCCTTCGGGACCGAGCGCGGCGAGCACCTTCGCGTCGACCAGGTGGCGCGTCGCCGGCCCGCCGGGACACGCGACGACGAGCACGTCGGACTCGCGCGCGAGCTCGGCGAGATCGGCGACGTAGCGCCATGGGGTGTCGCGTGGCTTGCGTCCCGTCCACGCGACCTTCATGCCGATCGCCTCGACGCGGCGGGCGATCGCGGTGCCGATCCGGCCGAGGCCGAGGATGCCGGCGGTGCGTCCGGCAAGTCGCGTCGTCAGCGGCGGGCTTCCGGCGAGCCAGCGTCCCTCGCGCACGAAACGGTCGAGCCGAACGAGCTCGCGGACGCTCATCAGGACGAGCGCGAGCCCGAGGTCGGCGACATCGTCGGTCAGCACGTCGGGTGTGTGCGTGACGCGGATCCCGCGCCCGCGGCAGTAGTCGACCGGCACGCCGTCGTAGCCGACGCCGAACACCGAGATCAGCTCGAGGGCGGGCAGGCTGTCGAGGAACGCCGGGGGCGTCACGGTCCACCCTCCCTGCGCGAGGCCGCGAATGCGCGCGGCGGCCGCCATGTCCAGCGCGCCCCCGGCATCGCCGCCGGCGTGATCGTGACAGCGGTAATTCTCGTGCAGCGCATCGCGAAGAGGCTGCGGCAATGACCCCCTGATCAGGATGTCGACGTCGTGCATCACGTGCTCCCTTGGATGGCAATCGAAGCACGAAGCGACAGCATCGTACCTGCAGTCGGTCGTCAGGCTGCGGATGCGGCACCGGCGCCCGCACCAGGATGCGTGCGGAACCATTCGAGAAGCCCGGCGAGAAGGCCGGCATCCCCTCCGGTCGCCTCCACCGCGCGAAGGCCGCACTCGCGCGCACGCTCAGCGATCCGCGGGTGACCGGCGAAGACCGGGATGCGGGCGAGCATTGCGCGGCCTTCGGCCGGCAGCGCGGCGACGAGGTTGTCGAGGCCCTCGGCCGAGGTGAGGGTGAGCGCGTTCGCCGCGCCGCTTCGCAGCGCCTCGACGAGCCCCTCGGTGCCCGCCGTCGGAGCGACGCGGCGATAACAGGCGACGTGGTCGACGACGGCGCCGCGTGCGCGGAGTGCGTTGCCGAGGAACTCGCGCCCGCCCTCGCCGCGGAACACGACCACGCGTTTGCCGGCGAGCTCGGCGAGCTCGGGAAGCTGCAGCAGGCCCTCGCTGTCGTGCGTGGTCGTGGGTACCCTCGCGCCGAAGATGCCGACGCCGGCGAGCGCCTCGGCGGTTGCCGGGCCGGGAGCGAAGGCAATCAGGCGGGCCGGCCAGGCACGCGGCGGCGGCGCGCCGTACTCGACCGCGTTGGCCGACACGAACACGGCGATGTCGTAGGAGGCGAGTGCAGCATGAGCGCGCTCGAGCGGCGCCGTGTCGGGCGGCGGAACGATGACGATGGCCGGCCAGATGAGCGGCGCCGCGCCGAGTGCCGCGATGCGCGTCGCGAATGCGGCCGCCTGCCGCTGCGGCCGCGTGACGATCACCCCGATGCCCGCGAGCGGCCCCGACGGCGGCTGCAGCGGAGCGAGGGGATTCGAATCGGCCATCGATCAGCCGGCCGATGCGAACCGCTGCGCGCCCTGGGCCATGAAGCGGCCGGCGAGCGTCTGCCCGAGCGACTCGGCGGCCGCTCTTTGGTCGACCTCGCCGTCGATCTCCCCGCGCAGCACGTCGCGGCCATCGCGGCTCGCGATGAGGCCGCGCAGCCAGAGCCGCCCTTCCTCCCATTCCGCATACGCGGCAAGCGGCGTGCGGCAACTGCCGCCGAGCGCGCGCGAGAACGCCCGCTCGGCCGCGGTGGCGAGGGTCGCGGCCACGTCGGCGAGCGGCGCGAGCGCGGCGATCACGTCGTCGCGGTCGGCGCGGCACTCGAGCGCGAGCGCGCCCTGGCCCGGAGCCGGCAGGCTCGCCGCGGGCTCGAGGAGCGCGCGGATGCGCACGCCGAGGCCGAGGCGCTTCAGCCCCGCGGCCGCGAGCACGATCGCGTCGTACGCGCCTTCGTCGAGCTTGCGCAGCCGCGTGTGCACGTTGCCGCGCAGCGGAACGACCGAGAACCCCGGGTGCCTGGCGCGAAGCTGCGCCTCGCGGCGCAGGCTCGACGTGCCGACGACGGCCTCCGCAGGCATCGAGTCGAGGTTCTCGTAGCGGTTGGACACGAGCGCATCGCGCGGATCGTCGCGGGCGGTGATCGCGGCGAGCGCGAAGCCCGGCGGGAGATCCATCGGGACGTCCTTCAGCGAATGAACGGCGAGGTCCGCGCGCCCCTCGTCGAGCGCCGTCTCGAGCTCCTTCACGAACAGTCCCTTGCCGCCGACCGCGGCGAGCGGCCGGTCGACGATGCGGTCACCCTGCGTCGTGATGCCGACGAGCTCGACGGTGGTGCCGGGATACTGGGCGGTGAGCCGCGCGCGGACGTGCTCGGCCTGCCACAGGGCGAGTGCGGATTCGCGCGTTGCGATGGTGAGCCGGCGCGGCGCGTTCGGTCCGGTCATGTCGCGCGAGTATATGATGAGCCCGTGCGCATCGTCATCACCGGTGCAAGCGGCTTCCTCGGCGCGCGGCTCGCGCGCGAGCTCGCCGCACGTGCGGCGCTCGTCGACGCGCAGGGGACCCGGCGTGCCATCCGCGAGATCGTCGGGGTCGACTCGGTCGCGGCGGGGGGTGACGCGGGTGCCGGGCCGCCGATCACCCGCGTCATCGGCGATCTCGCCGATCCCGCGACGATCGAGCGCGTGCTCGCGCCGGGCGCCGACACGGTGTTCCACCTCGCCGCGGCCGTGAGCGGCGCCGCCGAAGCCGATTTCGGCCTCGGCATGCGCGTCAACCTCGATGCGACGCGAAGGCTGCTCGACGCCTGCCGCGCGCTCGCGCGGCCGCCGAAGTTCGTCTTCGCGAGCTCGCTCGCGGTCTTCGGCGGGGCGCTCCCCGACCCGGTGCCCGACGATGCGCCGCTCCGCCCGCAGACGTCGTACGGCACGCAGAAGGCGATCGGCGAACTCCTCGTCGACGACATGACACGCAAGGGCTACATCGACGGGCGCAGCCTGCGGCTGCCGACGGTGACCGTTCGTCCCGGCAGACCGAACCGCGCTGCATCGTCGTTCGCGAGCGGCATCGTTCGCGAGCCCCTGTCCGGCGTCGACGCCGAGTGCCCGGTGACGCCCGGGACGCGCATGTGGGTGATTTCGCCGCGCGCGGTCATCGACAATTTGATTATCGCGCACGACGCCGCCGGAGCCGCCTTCGGCGACACGCGCGCGGTCAACGTCCCCGGGCTCTGCGTCGGCGTCGGCGAGATGGTCGACGCGCTGCGCGAGGTCGCCGGCGAAGCCGTCGCCGCGCGGGTGCACTGGCGGCCCGATCCGGTGATCGAGCGGATGGTCTCGACCTGGCCCGCCAATTTCGCGCCGGTCAAGGGCCTTGCACTCGGCATGCGCGGCGATTCCGATTTTGCGGCGATCGTGCGCGCCTACGTGGCCGACGATCTGCCCCGCGGCTGAAGATCGCGGCCGGCTGGCGGCATCAGGCCGACGACGCAATCCGACTGGCGACGCAATCCAACTGACGGGGAAGCTCGTCAGGCGACCGAATCGGTGCGCTCGCGCGCGTCGTCCGCCTCGCCTGCGGTGTGCTCGACCGCACGCAGCGCTTCGTCGATCAGCGTCGCATCGCCGCCGGCGAGCTTCGCGGCGTCGGACAGGATGCGGCGAAAGTGTCGTCCACCCGGCGTGGCGTGGTAGAGCCCGAGCGCGTGGCGGGTGATCGCGCGAAGCGGTGTCCCGCGGCGCGCTTCGCGCCGCGCGTAGTCGGCGAGACTGCGGGCGATCGCGGCGCGCGTGGGTACGGGCGCAGCGTCGCCGAAGATCCGCCGGTCGGCTTCGGCGAGGAAGTACGGATCGTGGTAGGCGACGCGGCCGAGCATCACGCCGTCAACGACGCCCAGCTCCTTCTCGATTGCATCCCAGCGCGTGAACCCGCCGTTGATGACGATCGTGAGCTCGGGAAAGTCGCGCTTGAGGCGCGCGACGACCTCGTAGCGAAGCGGCGGAATCTCGCGGTTCTCCTTCGGCGAGAGGCCCCTCAGCACGGCGTTGCGCGCGTGAACGATGAACACGCCGCAGCCCGCCTCGGCGACGGTGCCGACGAAGTCGCGCACGAAGGCGTAGCGCTCGTCGTGATCGAGTCCGATCCGATGCTTGACGGTGACCGGCACCGCGACCGCGTCGCGCATCGCCTTCACGCAAGCGGCGACGAGCGCCGGGTCGGCCATCAGGCACGCGCCGAAGCTTCCGGTCTGCACGCGCTCCGACGGGCAGCCGCAGTTGAGGTTGACCTCGTCGTAACCCCACTGCTCGCCGAGGTGCGCGGCGCGCGCGAGCTCGGCAGGGTCGCTGCCGCCGAGCTGCAGCGCGACCGGATGCTCGGCGGGGTCGAAATCGAGGTGGCGCGCCACGTCGCCGTGCATGAGGGCCGGCGCGGTGATCATCTCGGTGTAGAGGCGCACGCGCTTCGACACCTGCCGCAGGAAGTAGCGGCAATGCCGGTCGGTCCAGTCCATCATCGGCGCGACCGAAAGCGCCCAGCGATTGATGGAGTCCGGGCGCACGGTCACGTGCAAGCGTTCATCATCGGAGGCGTCACCCGGATTTCCCGGCGTTTAGGTCAGTGCTGGGTTCGCTCTCAATCTCGTTCGAATTGCGCGATCTCGTCGAGCATCGCCTGGGTACCGAGCACGCTTCGCCCGATGCTGCTCTGTTCGAGCCGCGCACGAAACGATCCGTGCCCGCTCATCCGCGGCCAGCGTAGCACACCGTACAGAATTCCGAGGCAGGCCGCGCCGCTCGCGACGAAGCTCCAAACAATCGACGGATCTCCGAGCCACAGGTCGGCGCCGAGTTGCTGAAATCCGATCAGGACGAGCGGTATCCACATGAAACACCCGCCGATGCCGTGAATCAGCGCTTCCCGCAACCTCCAGGTACGAAGCTCGGCAATCCTGTGCTGCATCTCGAGAAGCGGCCGGCCATGGTCGAGCTGGCTTTGCAGATGGAGGTTGCGGGCTGCGGTGAGCAGCCATGACAGACCGTAAGCGTGCAGCAGCAAACCGTAGACCATCAGATGCGGCGCCCGCAGGTGCGCGAGCCAAAACGTTGCGGAGAGCGATTTCAGCAGAGCTCCCGCGCAGATCTGGGTCATCTGACCCCATCGCAACGGCCGCAGACGCCGGCGGATTCGATCCAGCGCCCCGTTGCCGAAGCGCCTGCAGATCCAGCGCATGCTGTCGTTCGAGCTGCTGACCGAGAGCCTTCCAGGCCTGCTTCATGTCGTCCAGTTCCATGGTCATGTTCCGGTGTCGACGTTGGTCATGTGACTGCGCAGCCTGCGCTTGCTCCGACTGATCTTGGTTGCGACGCTCGTCTCGCTCAGGCCGGCAATGGCGGCGATCTCCGAATAGATGCGCTCGTCGAGATACAGCATGATCACCGCACGATTCAGCGGTTCGAGCCGCCGGAGGTCGTCCTGATAGGCGCGGCGCACCTGCGAGATCGCGACGTTCAGGGCCACCCGGTACATCCAGGTGGAGAAACTGCGCGCCGAGTCATCGCCGGGAAACGAGCGCCAGAGTTGCAGGCAGATCTCCTGTGCCAGGTCGTCCCGATCCGAACTGGCCCGGCTATAGCTGTAGGCTACGTTGTGGATGATTCCCCGATGCGCGTGCAACAACTGCTCGTACCGTTGCTTGCGGTCAACCGCGGCCATGTCCCGATTCATGCCGCGCGATTGGCGAATCGCTGCCGAGAATCACACTCCGACCCGAAGCATCGACGACGCTAAGCATCAGATTGCGATACTAAAGTACTGATTCCTAATGATATTCTCTTCGGGCATCCGGTCGGGGATCGAGCAGGATCCGGTCGACGCTGCGGAAACGGCCGGGAACGCGGGATCGATCGGCTGCATCCAATGCGCGGTAACCAGGATGGCGATCGAAATTCCATGCCCATGACCTCCGCAGCCTTGCCGGCCGCCCTTCGTTCGGCCGATGAGAACGATCTCGCGACGGCCGCAGCCGGCGGCAACACCGCCGCGTTCGAGAAGCTGATGCGCCGCTACAACCAGCGCCTCTTCCGGACCGCGCGCGCCATTCTGAAGGACGATGCGGCTGCCGAGGACGTCGCACAGGAGGCCTGGGTCGCCGCATGGCGCAACCTCGGGACGTTCCGCAAGGAGGCCGGGCTTGCGACCTGGCTCACGCGCATCGTCGTCAACCAGGCGCTGCAGACGCTGCGCCGGATGAAGCCCGAGCGCGTCGTCGTCCCCCTCGATGGACGCGACGACGAGGTCGACCTGCTCGAGTCGGTCGCAGATCCTGCGCCGCGGGCCATGCCGGAGAAGGCGATGCAAGCTGCTGAAATGCGACAGCTGATCGAGCGCAAGATCGACGAGCTGCCGGAGGCATTCCGTGCGGTCTTCATGCTGCGCGAGGTCGAGGAGCTCTCGGTCGAAGAGACTGCGGCGTGCCTCGACGTGCCCGAGGCGACGGTCAGGACGCGGCTCTATCGGGCCCGCGCGCGCCTGCGCGAATCGATCTCGCGCGAGATGGATACTGCCGTGCATGAAGCATTCGGCTTCGCCGGAGCGCGCTGCGACCGGATCGTGCGATGCGTGCTCGAGCGGATCGCCGCGGAAGGTTCGGCACCGCCCTGACTTTTCCTCATCGCCCGCCGCCGGGTCGCCACCGGCGCCGGGAGGCATCACCCCGACATGTGCACGCGTGCAGCGATCGGATGCCGATCGCCGCGCTCGCACGTTGCAACCACTCGAACCACTGAAGGAGATTCACATGAAACCCGTCCAGCTCGCCTCCATTGCCCTTCTCGCCGCCGTTCCCTTTGCCGTCCAGGCCCAGGGTTCCGGCCCCAACGATGCGCAGATCGCCGCCATCGTCGTGACCGCCAACCAGGTCGACATCGACGCCGGCAAGCTCGCCGAGGCACGCTCGCACGACAAGGACGTGCGCGCGTTCGGCAAGATGATGGTTACCGACCACACCGGGGTCAACAAGGCCGCCGTCGAGCTCGTCTCCAAGCTCCACGTGAAGCCCGAGGACAGCCCGACCGCCGAGAGCCTGAAGAAGGGCGGCGAGGAGAACGTTGCTCACCTGAAGACGCTCAAGGGGCACGGGTTCGACACCGCCTACATCGACCATGAAGTGGCCTATCACCAGTCGGTGATCGACGCGATGGACAAGACGCTGATTCCCGACGCGCAGAACGCCGAGCTGAAGGCGCTGCTCGTCAAGGTGCGCCCCGCGTTCGTCGCGCACCTCGACCATGCGAAGGAGCTGCAGGCGAAGCTCGGGAAGAAGTGATGGAAGGGATTCGAGTCATCGACGGCAGCCGTCGCCGCTTCCTGACGGCGGCGGCTTCGCTCGCGGCGGTCGTGGGCATCATGCGCGCGCCGCGAGCGCTCGCGAAGCCGGAAGTCCACACCGTCGTGATCGACGGCTTTGCCTTCAAGCCGGCCGAGCTCACCGTCGAGCGCGGCGACACCGTCGTCTGGCGCAACACCGATCCGGTGCCGCACACGGCGACCGCCAAGGACGCGTTCGACTCGGGCTCGATCGCCGCCGGAGCGTCGTGGAAGTACGTCGCGACGAAGCCGGGTCGCTACGATTACCTCTGCACGTTCCACCCGATCATGAAAGGCACGCTGGTCGTTCGCTGATCATTGGCTGATCGTTGGCTGATCGTCCGCAAGGCCGCCCGCGAGCGATCACCTCCGGTCATCGCGGCTCGAGCGCCCTCGCGCAGAGATCGGCGCGCGCTCACAGGCGATGCGTGAGATCGGTCACCGCGAGGCCCTTCCACGAATGCGGCTCGGGTGCCAAGAGCATCACCTTGAAGAGCTCGCCCATCTCGGCAGGTGACAGGAGCTTCTGCACCGCGGCCGCCTCGCGCAGGTAGCCGCGCGAGTCCGGCGCACCGGCTGCGGCGAGGCGATCGAGAATCCCGCATCCCAGCAGGAACGCGGCCTGCGTCGAGTAGCCCGCGACGGCGAGCCCGGCCGCTTCGGCGGCCTCGGCGATGGCGGTGAAATCGACGTGCGCGGTGAGATCCGAGAGCCCCGGCCACAGGAACGGATCGGTGTGCACGCGGTGCCGGTAATGCCCGACGAGCGTTCCGTCGCTGCGCTGCGGGTGGTAGTACTCGGCGCGCGGGAACCCGTAATCGGCGATCAGAATCGCGCCGCGACGCAGCCGGCGCGCGAGCGTCGCCACGAGCGCTTCGGCTGCGGGGTTGATCTCGCTCGTGTAGTCGCCCTCGGCGGGAAAGCGTGCGCGGACGAGCGCCTGCATCCGCGCATCGTCGAGCGGACGCTCGGCCCACACGAGCGCCGCGCCGTCCCACGCGACGCCGCGCTCGAGCCACGCGCCGTCGCGGCGCGCGATCACCCGGGGCGGCAACGCGTCCAATACCTCGTTCAGCACGACGACGCCGTCGATCTCGCGCGGCAACGTTTCGAGCCAATGCAGGCCGGCTGCCTCTCTCGGCGCACGCGCTTCGGCGGCGTGCTTTGCCGTTGCGGGCGGTTGCGCGCGCTCCTGCTGGAGCCTCGCGAGCGCCTGCTCCTGTCTCGCACGAAGCTCGGGGCTCACTTCGAGGATCGAGTAGCGCACGGGTGAGTGCTCGAGCGCGCCGAGGATCGCGTGCGCCAGCGCCCCGCTGCCCGCCCCCAGCTCGACGATGTCGCGGGCGCCGGTCGCGTCGAGGATCGCATCGATCTGCCGCGCGAGCGCCGCGCCGTAGAGCGGCGTCATCTCGGGGCCGGTGACGAAGTCGCCGTCCGCTCCGAGCTTGCGCGCGCCCGCGACGTAATAGCCAAGACCCGGTGCGTAGAGCGCGGTCTGCATGTACTGCTCGAAGCCGATGAAGCCGCCGCTGTCGGCGATCTCGCCGCGAATGCGCTCGACGACGCGTGCGCTGTGCGCGCGCGCCGCCGTGTCCGGGGGCGGAAGGTCGCTCGTCATCGGTGAGATCGCACGGATCGGCTTTTCGTCGCGGCGAAGCGAGTGTGCTAGATTGGCAGGCAGTCTCGTGGAGCGGCAGGAAGACCGGCATGCAGGACAAGGTCGTGCTGATCACCGGCGGCGCCAAGCGCGTCGGCGCCGCGATCTGCCGCCGGCTGCACCGTGCCGGGGCTTCGCTGATGCTGCACTACCGCAGTTCGGCGGGCGAGGCGAGGCTGCTGCAAGTCGAGCTCAATCATCTTCGCCCCAACTCGGTCGCGCTGATCCAGGCCGATCTCCTCGACGTCGGCAAGCTGCCGTCGCTGATCGAGCAGACCGTGCAGACCTACGGCCGCCTCGACGGGCTCGTCAACAACGCGTCGGCGTTCTATCCGACCGCAATGGGCGAGATCACCGCGGCCGACTGGAACGATCTCATCGGCACCAACCTCGCGGCGCCGCTCTTCCTCGCCCAGGCGGCCGCACCGGCGCTGCGCAAGACGCAGGGTTCGATCGTCAACATCACCGACATCCACGCCGAGCGCCCGCTCAAGACCTACGTCGTCTACTCGACCGCCAAGGCCGGGCTCGCCGGGCTCACCCGCTCGCTCGCACGCGAGCTCGCGCCCGAAGTCCGCGTCAACGCCGTCGCACCGGGGCCGATCCTGTGGCCGGAGCGCGAAGTGTTCGACGACCTCGCGCGCCAGCGCATCATTTCGCACACGCCGCTGCGCCGCGAAGGCACGCCCGACGACATCGCGAAAGCGGTGCACTTCCTCCTCGCCGAGGCGCCCTACGTGACCGGCGAGATGATCAACGTCGACGGCGGCCGCCACATCGCGATCTGACGCACGCATTCAGCGCAACGCCGCGACGCGCGACGCCAGCGCTTCGAGGTAAGGGTCGATGACTCCGTGCGTCACCAGCGCGACGCGCGTGCGTTCGAGGTAATCGGCCGACGAGCCGAACGCGCCGGCAGCCGCCGCGATGATGCGCGCCTGCTCGTCCACCGCGAGCCTGCCTGCGTACTGGCGGTGGCTGCGCCGCACGACGAAGCCGATCGCGGTGATCGTGCGGCCTTCGCAGTCGAGGCGGAGCCAGCGCGGCGAGTACGCGCCGGTGACCATCTCGCGCCGCCAGAGAAGCCGCAGCTCGCCGAGCGCCAGCGATGCCGGCAGACGGTACGCGACTCCGCGGCAGCAGCCGCCGCGATCGAGCCCGAGGACGAGCCCAGGGGCGTCGGGTCGCCCGCGCGACGCAAGCGACCACAGGCAGAAGCTCCGATGCAGGCCGCGCAGCCGCGCGGGCTTCGCTTCGACGAACGGGAACAGCGGATTCCACAGGAGCGACCCGTAGCCGAACACCCACCATCCGGCCCGCTTCGGCTTTGCAGCGAGCGTCGCCGCGAGCGACGCCGACAGCTCCTCGTCGGTCAGTGTCACGTCGTCGGCGAGCGCCTCGACGTAGACCGCGCGCATCCGGTTCTGCTCGAGGTCGCTGCGCGAGAGCGTCATTGCGCCTCGTCGTCGACCGCGAGCTTCGAGAGCTCCATCCGCGCGCGGCGGCGCAGCGCGCCCTGCGACTTGCCGTGCGCGCCCCCCTTGCCGAGAAGCGGCGAGCGCGCAACCGGATTGCGCCGCTTCGGCAGCGGCACGAAGATCGTATCCGGGCCCGCGGCCGGCCGCGCGGCCGGCGCCGTGCGGTGCTTGCGGCGGGCGCGCTTCACGGCAGGAACATCTGCTGCAGATCGTTGAGGAAGCGCCGGCCGAGCGCAGTGGGCTTCAGCAGCGTGGGGCCGGGTTCCATCAGCCCCCGCTCGGCGGCGGCACCGATCGTCCGTGCGACGCTTGCGAGCGGCAGCCCGGTGCGCTCGGCGAAGAGCGCTGCCGGCACGCCGTCGGCGAGGCGCAGCGCGTTCAGCATGAACTCGAACGCGAGGGTCGCCCGCTCGACCGCGACGTCCTCCTGCAATGGCACCCCTGCGGCGACCTGCTCGAGATAGCGCCGCGGCTGCTTCCAGCGGAGCTGCCGGCGCACTTCGCCTGGAAACGAGAGCTTCGAATGCGCACCCGCGCCGATACCGAGGTAGTCGCCGAAGCGCCAGTAGTTGAGATTGTGCTGGCAGACGTGGCCTCGCCTGGCATGCGCCGAAGTCTCGTAGTGAAGATAATCCGCATCGGACAGCGCGCCGACGATCGCCTCCTCGATGTCGGCCGCGGTGTCGTCGTCGGGGAGCGCGGGCGGTCGATGGTGAAAGAGCGTGTTCGGCTCGATCGTCAGATGATAGAAAGACAGGTGCGGCGGCGCGAATGCAAGCGCCGCACGGACATCGTCGAGCGCAGCCGCTACCGTCTGGCCGGGGAGCGCGAACATCAGGTCGAGGTTGACGTTGCCGAAGATCATCATCGCCGCCTCGGCCGCGCGCAACGCTTCCGCAGCGCCGTGCACGCGTCCGAGTGCCACGAGACTGGCGTCGTCGAAGCTCTGCACGCCGAGCGACAGCCGATTGACTCCTGCGGCGTAGTAGCCGGCGAAGCGCGCGCGCTCGAAGGTCCCGGGGTTCGCTTCGAGCGTCACTTCGGCGCCGGGGGCGACGGGCAGCCGGGCGCGCACCGCGGCGAGCAGGCGGTCGATCGCAGCCGGCGAGAACAGGCTCGGCGTGCCTCCGCCGATGAAGATCGTTTCGACGCGTCGGCCCCACACTGCCGGCAGCGCCGTCTCGAGATCGGCGACGAGCGCGTCGACGTAGGCCTGCTCGGGAACGCTGTCCGCCGAGTCGCCCGGCACCGCGTGCGAGTTGAAGTCGCAGTACGGGCATTTCTTCAGGCACCACGGGACGTGCACGTACAGCGACAGCGGCGGCAGCGCACGAAAGTGCGGCCGGCCCGGTGCAGCGATCGGTACGGCGACCGGCACGTGCGCGGTTCCGGCATCCCCGGCCGGCGGGCGGTCGCTGCCGAACGATTCAGCGCGCATTCCGCACATCCGCATCGATCGCGCGTGACGCATCGATACCTGTCGCACCCCCCGCTTCCCGCCCGAGGCGCGCGATCAGCGAGCGCATCGCCTTGCCGCGGTGCGAGAGCTCGTTCTTGCGCTCGAGCGGAAGCTCGGCTCCGGTGAGCCCCGTTTCGGGGTCCTCGAAATGCGGGTCGTAGCCGAATCCGCGTGCGCCGCGGGGAGCGTCGACGATGCGCCCGTGCCAGGCGCCTTCGGCGATGACCGGTTCGGGGTCGGCGGCGTGGCGCGTGAGGACCAGCACGCAGTAGTAGTGGGCGCGGCGGTCGGCAATGCCCGCGAGCGCAGCAACCAGTGCCGCGTTGTTGCGTACGTCCGTGTCGCCTCGAGGCCCGGCCGCCGCGGTGCCCGGCGGATTCGCGATGCCAACGCGACCGGCGGTGCGGGCGGCGCAGCCGTCGGCTCGATCGGCGGCGCAGTCGTCGGCGTAGCGCGCACTGCGTACGCCCGGCGCGCCGCCCAGCGCATCGACGCAGAGACCCGAATCGTCGGCCAGAGCGGGAAGACCGGTGGCGGCACTCGCATGCCGCGCCTTGGCGAGCGCATTCTCCACGAAAGTTACGTGCGGCTCGTCGGCCGCGGCGATGCCGAGTTCCGCCTGCGCGACGACGTCGAACCCGAGCGGGGCGAGCAGGCGCCGGAACTCGACGAGCTTGCCGGGATTGCCCGACGCGAGAACGAGCCGCACGGCGAAACGCCGCCTACGCGAGGGCCGCGCGCTGCGCTTCGTGCAGCCGCGTGATGCCGCGCCTTGCAAGCTCGAGCAAGAGGCCAAGCTCGGCCTGCGTGAACGGCACGCCTTCGGCGGTCCCCTGCACCTCGACGAAGCCGCCATTGCCCGTCATGACGACGTTCATGTCGGTGTCGCAGCCCGAATCCTCGGCGTAATCGAGGTCGAGTGCCGGAACGCCTCCGACGAGCCCGACCGATACCGCGGCGACCTGGTCGCGAATCGGCTCGCCGGTCACGAGATTGCGCGCGCGGCACCACGCGACGGCATCGCTCAGGGCCACCCACGCTCCGGTGATCGACGCGCAGCGCGTGCCGCCGTCGGCCTGAAGCACGTCGCAGTCGATGCGGATCGTGCGTTCGCCGAGTGCCGCGAGGTCGGCTACGGCGCGAAGCGACCGCCCGATCAGCCGCTGGATCTCCTGCGTTCTCCCCGACTGGCGGCCCTCCGCGGCCTCGCGCCGCGTGCGCGTGGTCGTCGCACGCGGCAGCATCCCGTACTCGGCGGTGATCCAGCCGCGGCCCTTGCCTTTCAGGAACGGGGGCACGCCCTCCTCGACGCTCGCCGTGCAGACGACGCGCGTGTCGCCCGCCTCGATCAGCACCGATCCTTCGGCGTGCTTCGTGTAGGCGCGCGTGATCGCGAGCGGACGCAGCGCATCGGCCGCGCGGCCATGCGAGCGTGCGCTCATCGCAACGTTTCCGTCATGCCGGCGATTGTACGCGGCGCAGGCCGGCCACCATCGCAGGATCGATCGCGAACGGGCGCGGACGCCAGCCGGTCCACGCGATGAACGAAGCGGCGTCGGCTTCGAGCGAATCCGTCAGCCGCGCGATGGTCCCCGCACGGTTGGTCGCCGCGCCGATGATGCGCAGCAGCGCAACGGGAACGGGAACGAGGCGGGGGCCGACGCCGAGTGCCGCGGCGATCGCGCGCACGAGCTGCGGCGTCGACACCGAATCGGCGTCGGCGACGAGGTGCACCTGTCGCGCCGAAGCGGATCGAGCCTCGGCGCCGGCGGAGTCCGATGGCGGAGCAGCCGGGGCGTCGAGAGCGGCATCGATCGCGTCCATCAGGTTCGCAAGCGAGAGGAGCGAACGCCGGTTGTCGATGCCCGCGAGCGGCAGCCACCGCCCCGCCGCCACCGCATCGGCGAGGCGGCGGAAATTTCCCTTCGCGCCGGGTCCATACACCATCGGGAGGCGCAGGATGACGGGTTCCATTGGCGCGCGTCCGGCGGCGGCGATCAATGCGGCCTCGGCCGCCGCCTTGCTCCTCGCATAGGCGTCCTGCGGAGCCGGCCGGTCGTCGGGACGAAACGGACGCCCGCGCGCAGTGACCTCGCCGTGGACCTTGATCGAGCTCGCGTAGACGAAGCGCGCCACGCCCGCCTCGGCCGCCGCACGGGCGAGCCGCGCAGTCGCTTCGACATTGGCAGCGTGCATCCTTGCATCCTGCGAGGAGGCGCCGCCGTCGTCGCGATGCGCGCGACCGGCAAGATGCACGACCGCTCGGGCGCCCGCGAGCGCCGCGACGAGCGCGTCGTGCGAAGCGGTTTCGAGGTCGATCGCGAGGGGCCCGTCGCGCGGCGAGGACGTCTGCGCCGCCCGCACCGGCTCGAGCGCCCGCGCGTCGCGCGCGCGCACCCACGTGCGCAGCGGCCGGCCCGCCGCGCGCGCGTGGGCGCACCACGCGCTGCCGATGAATCCCCCCGCTCCCGTCACCACGATCGCTCCCCGACCGCCTTCGCGTGCCGGTGCACCGTTCGTCACAGCCACTTCCAGCCGTGCTTCCGGTAGAAGCGCCAGCCGCTCGCGACGTACCGGAAGAGATGAGTGAGCCCCTTGCGCGCGGCCCCGCCCCCGTGGTGAACGATCCGTACCTGCGGTACCCACGCATTCTTCATCACCTCGCCGAGACGCAGGCTCCAGTCGAAATCCTCGAAATAGAGAAAGAAGCGCGGATCGAAGCCGCCGGTGCGGTCGATCGCCTCGCGCCGCACCAGCATGAACGCACCCGACATCAGCGGGATGCCGATCGTGTCGCGCGCCGGGTCGGCGTCGACAATGTCGCGCATCTCGTAGCGGGCGAGGCGGCGCGCGAACAGCCTGCGCAGAAGGCGCGGCGCATAACCACGCAGCACGAGGTCGAGGACCGCTGGGTAGCGCTTGCACAGGTACTGGGTGCGCCCGGCGGCATCGGTGACCGATGGGGCGAGCGCGCCCGTGTCGGGGTGCGCGTCGAGCCAGCGGATCGCCGCGGCGAGCGCATCGGGAGCGAGTTCGGCGTCGGGGTTCAGCACCAGGTGGTAGTTGGCGCCGGTTCCGTGCAGCGCCAGGTTGTGCGCGGCGCCGTACCCGAGGTTGGTGTGCGCGTGCACGCAGGCGACGTGCACGCGCGTTCCGGCGAAGCGCGCACGCCCGAGTGCGCTCACCGCGCCGGCGACGCCCGCGTCTTCGCTGTTGTCGACGAGCGCGAGATGGACGGTCCCGAGGACGTTCGCTTCCTGCGCCGCGCGGATCGCGACCGCGAGGCCGTCGAGCGTGCGCTCGAAAAGCGCCCGGTCCGGGTGCCAGGTGACGATGCTGACCTGCAGCGACGCCGGGAGCGGCACGTCACTCGGCGCGCACCGTCGTCGGGGCGACCTTGGCGAGCGCCTTCTTCGGATTGATCAGGTTGCGCCGCCCGTCGGGCGTGGTGTCGGCCGTGTCGCGGATGACCGCGATGATCTCGCGCGGCGTGAGCTCCGGATCGACGGCGAGCATCTTGGCGGCGAGGTTCGCCACCTGCGGCGACGCCATCGAGGTTCCCGATTCGGCGAGCTTCTCGCCGCCGGGGATCACGCTCTCGACCTGGTAGCCGTTCGCATCGACGACGACGGTGGGGCCGTAGCTCGTGAACGACGCCTCGTCGCCGGCCTGGTCGACCGCGCCGACGGTGACGAGGTTGGGCAGCGCGATGTCGGCCGGGATGTCCTCGGCGAACGACGCGTTCTGGTTGCTGTTGCCGGCCGCGGCGACGAACAGAATCCCCGGGGCGCTCTCGAACGCGCGCGTCAGCGCGCTCTTCTGGATGTCGAAGAGATCGCGCGCGATCTTCTTGCGCTCGGCGGGATCCTTGCCGATGTGGCACATCTCGAGGGCCTCCTCGACTCCCTTGACGCTCCCGCCCCAGCTCATGTTGACGACGCGCACGTGGTGGCGCTTGAAGAAGTCGACGTAGGCCATCGCGTTCTTCGCGTCCCGCTCGGCAAGCTCGCGGCTCGGACACGGATCGGGCAGGAGGTGCCAGTCGAACTCGATGCGCCCGACGACGATGCGCGCGTAGGGATTGCCGGCCGTCGCGATTCCTGCGACGTGGGTGCCGTGCATCCAGTTCCCGGCGAGCCCGAGGCTTTCGACGGCGCTCTTGTACTCGTCGGGCTTCAGCGTCGACAGGTATTGCTTCACTTCGGTCGCTTCGGGACTGTCGATGTTCGACTGCAGGTCGGAGAAGCCCTTGAGCCGCGCCTTCAGTTGCGGGATGCGGCTAAGCAGGTCGGCGGGAATCGGCTGCAGATCGCCCTTCGCGGGCTCGGAGTAGCGGTCGAACGCGATCACCGCCGGCTTGCCCGATCGATCGTCGACGACGCGGCCCGGGAAGAGCGCGAGATCGACTCCGCTGTCCCAGATTGCCACGTTGACCGGATGGTAGGCCTTGCCTGGGGGCAGCGACACGTCGCGCGCCGCCCAGATGTCGGGCTTCTCGACGTGGTGCGCGGCGAGGTAGCGCTCGAGGCTCTTCGCGCCGACGTCCTTGATCGGCAGGATCGCGGCGAGCCGGTAGCGCGCACCGATCAGCGCCGGTGCGAGGTCCGAGCTCAGCATCCCGCCCGACTGATCGATCGTCGGCTGCACGACGCTGGTGATGTATCCGAGCGTCAACGCCTCGCTCGCGACCTCGAAGGATGCCTTCAGCTCCTTCACCTCGTTTTGCACGACGTCGTAGGGAAGGCGTGCGAGCGCGGCGTCGAGAAGGCGTCCGACCTCGCCGCGCCCGGCCGGCGACGCCGCGCTGCCGGTCTTCGCGTCGGCTTCGATCAGCGTGCGCATCACCAGCCCCGACATCAGCTTCTCGGCCGGCTTGTCCTGCAGCGCCTTGATGCGCGCAAGGCGCGCCAGCGCGTCGTCGCGCCGGCCCTGGAGGTAGTCGATCAGCGCGAGCTCGCCTTCGAGCTGGCGCAGCGTCGCGTGGTCGTCGATCTCGTAGCCGGCGAGCACCGATTCGACGTCGCGCTGCACGGCGGCGGCGAACGGCGCGAACTTCGCCGGGTCGCGCACGACGTCTTCGGCCTTGCCGTCGATGCGGTAGGTGAAGCGCGGGAGGTCGGCGGCCTTGTCGATGCGCGGCTTCGCGTCGGCGAGACCTGGAGCGGCGCCGAGAACGAGCGCCAGGAGCGAAACGAGGAAGCGGGAGGAGCGGGTCGACACGTGCAGGACCTCCATGCGAAGCATCCGCGCAGGTGCCGGTGCGCGAACGGGAAGCGGATTGTAGCCGGGCGCCCGACTGCCCAGCGTCTCAAGCCGTCGCTCACGCGGGTGTTGCGGTGCCCTGAGTTCGATGCCGGCCCGCCGCAACGCGCGCGATCCCGGCGAGATCGCGCGCCGCGGTGAAGTCGCCGAGTCCCGCGGCGCTGAAGAGCGCGCGGACCGCACGCGCCTGGTCGTAGCCGTGCTCGACGACGAGCCAGCCGCCGGGAACGAGATGCGCCGGCGCGCCCGCGACGATCGCGCGCAGCGCATCGAGCCCATCGACTCCTGCGGCGAGCGCGCGGCGCGGCTCGAAGCGCAGGTCGCCTTGCGCGAGGTGCGGATCGAGTTCGGCGACGTAGGGCGGGTTGCTGACGATGACGTCGAACGTGCGCGGGGCCGTGACGGCGGACCCCGCGCGAGCCTTTGCCCGACGCATGGCGTGGCGCCTCGCGCGAAGCGCCGCATACCAGTCGCCGTATGCAAAGTCGACGTTGGCAAGGCCGAGCCGCCCGGCGTTGAGGCGCGCAACGTCGATGGCCGCGCGCGAGCGGTCGGTCGCGAGCACCTGCGCGAGCGGGCGAGCATGCGCGAGCGCGAGCGCGACCGCCCCCGATCCGGTGCCGAGATCGAGCACCCGCGTCGCGCGGTCGGCCGGCAGCCTCGCGAGCGCGAACTCGACCAGCGTCTCCGTCTCGGGGCGCGGGATCAGCACCGCCGGATCGACAGCGATCGCGAGGCCGTGGAACTCGCGCCGGCCGGTCAGGTAGGCGACCGGCTCGCCCTTGCGGCGGCGGGCGACGAGGCCGGCGAACTCGGCATCGAGCGGTTCGGGCAACGGGTCGTCCGCATGGGCGATCAGCCATGCGCGATTGCGCCCGACCACGTGCGCGAGCAGCACCTCGGCATCGACGCGCGCGAGGCCGCAGCCGCCGAGCGCCGCCTTCACGCTCGCCGGCCGGCCCGCCCGTGCGGCGCTCCGGTCGCGGCCGTGGAGAGCCGCGGCGGCATCGTCGGGCGGCGCGGCGTGTGCGGCCCTATCGCGCAGGATCGCTCTCCCACGACGGTTGCCACGCCGCGTCGCGCACCGCCTCGAACACCCGCACCGGCCGGTCGTAGAAGTGACCCCAGCCGATGTCGGCAAGCCCCACCTTCGCGAGCACGCGCTGCGACGCGAGGTTGCCGGGGTGGGTGACGCCGACGATGCGGTAGAGGCCGAGCTCGTCGAAGCCGTATTCGACGAGCGAGCGCGCACCCTCCGTCGCATACCCGCGCCCCCACGCCGCATGGCGCAGCCGGTAGCCGACCTCGACGACGCTCGTGCGTGGAATGTACTTGAGCGCGAACCAGCCGACGAAGTCGCCGTTGTCGCGCCGCGTCGCTCGCCAGGTCCCGAGGCCCGGATAGAGTCCGTACGCGCGCGGAACGCGGCGCATCACCGCGTCGATCTCGGCACGCGTCGCGGGGCGGCCGTGGCCGACGTAGCGCATCACACGCGGATCCGAGTCGAGCTCGTGCAGCTCGTTGGCGTGCTCCTCGCCGATCTCCGACAGCGCAAGGCGGCGCGTCGTGCGCCACGGACGCTTCATGCCGGCCTCGGCGTCACGTCTCGCCCCCGAGCGCCGCGAGCTGCTCGGCCTGGAACTCCTGCGCGAGGGCGTCGATCAGCTCGTCGAGGTCGCCATCCATGATCGCGTCGATCCGGTAGAGCGTGAGGTTGATCCGGTGGTCGGTGACGCGGCCCTGGGGAAAGTTGTAGGTGCGGATCCGCTCGCTGCGATCGCCCGATCCGATCAGGCTCTTGCGCTGCGCCGCCTCCTTCTGCTCGCGCTCGCGCCGCTCGCGGTCGACGAGCCTCGAGGCGAGCACCGCCATCGCCTGCGCTCGGTTGCGGTGCTGCGAGCGGTCGTCCTGGCACTCGACGACGATGCCGGTCGGCAGGTGCGTGATGCGCACGGCGGAATCGGTCTTGTTGATGTGCTGCCCCCCCGCGCCCGACGCGCGAAAGGTGTCGATGCGAAGCTCGGCGGGA
This sequence comes from Pseudomonadota bacterium, assembly GCA_018241785.1. Classification (GTDB taxonomy): domain Bacteria; phylum Pseudomonadota; class Gammaproteobacteria; order Burkholderiales; family Casimicrobiaceae; genus VBCG01. Next base: position 23,737 of record JAFEDF010000252.1, read on the forward strand.
TTGATCGCGATGTCGGCCACCGGATCGGCCTCGGGCAGCACCGCCACCGTGCACGCCGACGTGTGGATGCGGCCCTGGGCTTCGGTCTGCGGCACGCGCTGCACGCGATGCCCGCCCGACTCGAACTTGAGCCGCGCGTGGACGTGGTCCCCGCTCAGGTGGGCGATGATCTCGCGGTAGCCGCCGAGATCCGACGCGGATTCCGACACGACATCGACCCTCCAGCGCCTGCGCTCGGCGTAGCGCGTGTACATCCGGAACAGATCGGCGGCGAACAAGGCCGACTCGTCGCCTCCGGTCCCGGCGCGAATTTCGAGGAAGACGTTACGCGCATCGTCGGGGTCCTTCGGGAGCAGCATCGTCTGCAGGTCGGCCTCGATCGCCTCGAGCCGCCGTGCCGCGTCGTGACGCTCCTCGGCGGCGAAGGCCCGCATCGCCGGGTCCTGCGCGAGCTCGTCGGCGGCAGCGAGATCGGCTTCCGTGCGGCGATACGCTTCGTAGCGCGCCGCGACCGCTTCGATCTCGGCGCGCTCCTTGCCCCACGCGCGGAAGCGCTCGAGGTCGCGCGTCGCATCCTCGGACGCGAGCAGCGCGTCGAGCTCGGCGAGCCGGGCGCTGATCTGGTCGAGGCGAACGCGTAGCGAGGTCTTCATCGGGGAGTCGCCCGGCCCTTGCGACGCCTCGCGCCGCGCCCGGCGTCTGCCGGGTCATGCGCGCGACGACGGAGCGGCTCGGGCTCCGTGTGCGCGCGGGAACTAGGCTTCGCGATCGCCGGCGGATCCCGGCAGGCCGTAGACGCGCTCGAACAGCGCGGTCATCTCGGCGCGCTCGGCGTCGCCGGCGGCGTTCAATGCCGCGAGCGGCGCATGCAGGAGCTTGCCCGACAGCGCGCGTGCGAGCGCCTCGAGCACCGCATCGGGCTCGGCGCCGGCGGCGAGCTGGCGGCGCGCACGGTCGAGCTCGGCGCGGCGCAGCGCGTCGTGGTGCCGCGAGAGCGCTGCGATCGTCGGAACCACCGAACGCCCCTGCAGCCACTGGATGAAATGCGCGGCCTGCGCGGCGACCATCTCTTCGGCCTGCGAAACGGCTTCCCGGCGGATCTGCAGGTTGCCCTGGACGATCTCGGAGAGGTCGTCGATGCTGTACAGGAACACGTCGTCGAGCCTGGCGGCCTCGGCCTCGACGTCACGCGGAACGCCGAGGTCGACGATCGCCACCGGTGCATGCCGGCGCAGGTGCACGACGCGCTCCAGCGTGCCCTTCCCGATGATCGGCAGCGTGCTCGCCGTGCACGTCACGATGATGTCGAAGTGCGCAAGCCGGCTCGCGAGCTCGGCGAGCGTGATCGCCTCGGCGCCGAAGCGCTGGGCGAGCTTCTGGCCACGCTCGAGCGTGCGGTTCGCGACGGTGATCGACCGCGGACGGCGCGCAGCGAAGTGCGTCGCCGTGAGTTCGATCATCTCGCCCGCGCCGACGAGCAGCAGCCGCTGATCGGCGAGCGACGGGAAGATGCGCTCGGTCAGCTTGACCGCGGCCGCCGCCATCGAGATCGACGCGCTGCCGATGTCGGTCTGCGTGCGGACATCCTTGGCGACGGCGAAACTGCGCTGGAACAGGCGGTTGAGGATGAGGCCGAGCGAGCCCGCCGCCTCCGCCGAGCGAACCGCCTGCTTCATCTGGCCGAGGATCTGCGGCTCGCCCAGCACCATCGAATCGAGGCCGCTCGCGACGCGGAAGGCGTGCGTCACCGCCCGGTCGCCGGGCAGCGTATAGGTGTAGGGGTCGAGCGTCGCCGGTGGAATGCCGCGCGCGTCCTCGAGCCAGCGCGCGACCTCGCGCGGCTCGCCGCCGTCGAAGTACACCTCGGTGCGGTTGCACGTCGAGAGGATGGCCGCTTCGCGCACCATGCGGCGCGACGTGATCTCGCGCAGCGCGTCGGTGACCGCCTCGGGCGCGAACGCGACCCGCTCGCGGACGTCGAGCGGTGCCGTCGTGTGGCTGAGTCCGAGGGTGTAGAGCGCCATGTCTGGGTCGCGCTGCTTCGTCGTGGTCGGCGCCCGCAACGCGGCTGCGGGCGCCTGCAGCCGTGAAGACCACGATGCGCGTCGCGGCATTGTAGCGCAGGAGCATGCGCGCACTCGGCGGCAAGTACCTGATTTCGGTCAAGGAACCGCGACGCTCCGGGCGGCGCCCGACAGGGCGGGCACCGAAGCCCGCACCGGCACGGGAGCCCGCACCGGCACGGGAGCCCGCACCGGCACGGGAGCCCGCGCGGGCAGGGGAGCCCGCGCTTGCAGGGGATCGTGCGCCGGTATCGAAACCCGCGCCGGTGCGCCCAGCCAGGCGCTGTCCCAGAAGGGATAGTCGGCGAGGCGCTCGACCAGCTCCGCGCGAAGCGGCTTTTGCAGGAGCATCCGCGAAAGCGCTTCTGCCTGCCCTTCCTCGTAGAGCGGCCTCCAGGCGAAGCGATCGGCCCACACCGGCCGGGGGTCGTTCGTGGAGTGCGCGACGCGCGCGGCGGCGCGGGCCAGAAAGCGCGGCACCGTGTCGCCGAGCGCGCCGCGAAGCGGTGCGATCACCACGTCGAGCCGGCAGGGAAGCAGGACCCAGACGAGCACGTCCCACAATCCGGCCACGCGCATCAGCGCGAGTTCGCAACCGACGGCGGCCCCTGCCGCAAAGTGTGCGAAGGTCGGCCGCCCGCCTTGCGTAACGGTTGCGACGTGCCACGGCTGCGATCGATCGGAGAGCATGGCCGAGCCTCGCGATGGGTTGCCCCATGCTGGACGCGGCGCGCCGCACGCGAAATCAGACCTTCGGCTGACGCCTGCTGCACCTCTCCCCCGCGAGCACCTTGCGACCGCTGCACGCCCCCCTCCGCGATCGGCACGGGGACCCGCGCGAATCGCGCGGCCGGCGCTAGGCCTTGATGAACTCCTGCCGGCCGCCGAGCCAGCGGTCGAGGTGGCGCGCCGCCGCCGCCGGCGCCGACTGCAGGAGCTCGGCCGCGGCGTCACGCGCTCGCTCGATCAGTTCGACGTCGTGCTCGAGGTCGGCGAAGCGCAGGAGCGGGACGCCCGACTGGCGCGCCCCGAGGAATTCGCCGGGGCCACGGATCGCGAGGTCCTGGCGCGCGATCTCGAAGCCGTCGTTCGACTCGTAGACGACCTTGAGCCGCGCCTTCGCCGTGGCGGTCAACGGATCCTCGAACAGGAGCACGCAGGTGCTCTGCGCGGCACCGCGCCCGACGCGTCCGCGGAGCTGGTGGAGCTGTGCGAGCCCGAAGCGCTCGGCGTGCTCGATCACCATGATCGATGCGTTCGGCACGTCGACGCCGACTTCGATCACCGTCGTCGCCACCAGCACCGACGTCTCCCCGCGCGCGAACGCGTCCATCGCCGCGGCCTTGTCGTCGGGCTTCATCCGGCCGTGCACGAGGCCGACAGTGATCGGCGTTCCGGCTCGGGCGGGGCCGCCGGCTCCCGCGGCCCCCGCGGCCCCCGCGGCCCCGGCGGCGCTGTCGCTCCAGGTCGCGACGAGCTCGGCGTGCAGCGCGACCGCCGTCTGCAACTCGAGCTTCTCCGACTCCTCGATCAGCGGGCACACCCAGTACGCCTGCCGCCCTTCGCGGCACATCCGTCCGACCCATTCGATGATCTCGCCGCGGCGCTTCTCGCTCACGAGGCGCGTTGCGACCGGCGTGCGGCCGGGAGGCATCTCGTCCAGCACCGATACGTCGAGGTCGGCGTAGAAGGTCATCGCGAGCGTGCGCGGAATCGGCGTCGCGCTCATCATCAGCTGGTGCGCGTCGGCGAGCCCGCGATCGCGGAGCGCCAGGCGCTGCGCGACACCGAAGCGGTGCTGCTCGTCGATGATCGCAAGGCCGAGCCCGGGCATCGCCACACCCTCCTGGAACAGAGCGTGCGTTCCGATCGCAAAGCGCACTGCGCCGCTCGCGAGCCCTTCGCGCGCCTTGCGGCGTGCCTTCGCGGGAAGCGAGCCCGAGAGCCACGCGATCTCGACGCCGACGCCGGCAAGCCACGCAGCGAGCTTGCGGTAGTGCTGCTCGGCCAGGATCTCGGTCGGGGCCATGAACGCCACCTGGCGCCCGCTCTCGATCGCCTGCAGCGCGGCGAGTGCCGCGATCACCGTCTTGCCCGACCCGACGTCACCCTGCAGCAGGCGCTGCATCGGCACCGAGCGCCTGAGATCGGCGGCGATTTCACGCCACACCCGCTCCTGCGCCGCGGTGAGCCGGAAGCCGACGCGCTCGAGGAGCGCACGCGAGAGCGCGCCCGTACCGGTCAGGACCGGTGCGCGCCGCGCTGCGCGCGCCTTGCGGTGCGCCTTCAGCGAGAGCTGCTGCGCGAGGAGCTCGTCGAACTTGATCCGCGTCCACGCCGGGTGCGTGCGCTCGACGAGCGCGCGCGCGGCCGCCGGTGCCAACCGCGGCGGCGGCGCGTGCAGGAACGCGATCGCGTCGCGAAAGGCCACGAGGCCGCTCCTGCGCAGGAAGGCCTCGGGCAGGACCTCGGCGGTCCGCGCGGGATCGCTTGCGATCGCCCGCGCCACCGCCTTGCGCAGCCGGTCCTGCGCGAGCCCCGCGGTCGTCGGGTACACGGGAGTGAGCCGATCGGGAAGCGGTGCGTCGTCGCCGACTGCATGGAACTGCGGGTGCACGATCTCGGGACCGTACGGACCGTCGCGCACGTCGCCGTACACGCGCACTCGCGTGCCCGGCACCAGCGCCTTCTGATGGCTCGGATAGAACGAGAAGAAGCGCAGCGCGAGCGTGGCGTCGCCGCCGTCGGGCGCACGCAGCAGGCACACGAGCTGTCGCCGCGGGCGGTACTGGATCTGCGCGCTGGCGACGACGCCCTCGGTCTGCGCCGTCGCACCCGCGCGAACGGCGCCGAGGGGGACGATCCGCGTGTGATCCTCGTAGCGCAGCGGCAGGTGCAGCACGAGGTCTTCGTCGCGCAGCACTCCGATGCGCGCGAGCTTGTCCGCGAGCGCGTCACCGCGCTTCGCGCGATCGGCGCTCACGCGCCTTTGGTCTGATCGAAGGCTTCGTTCCAACCGGTCTGCTGCGACACCTCGGGCGGGTCGATCTTCGGCAGCGCGACGATCGCGTCGACCTCGATCCTCGAGCCGCGCGGAAGCGCCGCGACCTGGTAGGTCGCGCGAGCCGGGTACGGCGGCTCGAAGTACGCGGCCATGATCTCGTTCACCTTCGCGAAATCGGCGAGGTCGGCGAGGAGGATCGTGAGCTTGACGCTGTCGTTCAGCGTGGCGCCCGCCGCCGCCGCGACCGCGCGCAGGTTGCGGAACACCTGGTGCGCCTGCGCATCGATGCCGTCGACGAGCTGCATCGTCTTCGGGTCGAGCGGGATCTGGCCCGAGAGGTAGAGCACGCCGCCGGCGCGGATTGCCTGCGAGTACGGCCCGATCGCCGCCGGCGCGTCGGGGCTCTGGATGGCTTGCCGGGTCATGGATCGCTCCTGTCTTACGCCCGAGGCCCGTCCGCGTCGCTGCCGGGCGGGGTGCTGCGGTCGCTGGCGGCTCAGTGTAGCAGGCGCAGCGTGGGACACGCGGGCGCATAATCACGCGTCGGAAGCGATGCCGCCCCGCGGATCCGCGCCGCGAGCCGGGTCGACGTCACGAGCACCCGCCACCGCACGAGTACCTTCCACGTCGCAATGGCACTACACTCCACGACGCCCCTCCATCCGGCGACGATGACCACGATCACCAACATCGAGGACCTGCGCCGGCTCGCGCAGAAGCGCGTGCCGCGGATGTTCTACGACTACGCCGACTCGGGCTCGTGGACGGAGAGCACCTACCGCGCGAACGAGGCCGACTTCGAGCGTATCCGCCTGCGGCAGCGCGTCGCCGTCAACATCGCGAATCGCTCGCTCGCGACGACGATGATCGGCGAGGACGTCGCGATGCCGGTCGCGATCGCGCCGACCGGATTGACCGGCATGCAGCATGCCGACGGCGAGATCCTCGCCGCGCGCGCCGCCGAGAAGTTCGGCATCCCGTTCACGCTCTCGACGATGAGCATCTGCTCGATCGAGGACATCGCCGCCAGCACGACGCGGCCGTTCTGGTTCCAGCTCTACGTGATGAAGAACCGCGGCTTCATCGAGCGCCTGATCGACCGCGCGAAGGCCGCGCGCTGCTCGGCGCTGATGCTGACCCTCGACCTGCAGATCCTCGGCCAGCGCCACAAGGACATCAAGAACGGCCTCTCGGCGCCGCCGAAGCCGACGTTCGGGAACCTCGTCAACCTCGCGACCAAGCCGCGCTGGTGCCTCGGCATGCTCGGCACGAAGCGGCGCCAGTTCGGCAACATCGTCGGCCACGTCGAGGGCGTCACCGACATGAGCTCGCTCGGCGCGTGGACGCAGCAGCAGTTCGACCCGTCGCTCGACTGGAACGACGTCGAATGGATCAAGAAGCGCTGGGGCGGCAAGCTGATCCTCAAGGGGATTCTCGATGCCGAAGATGCCCGCCACGCGGTCGACACCGGCGCCGATGCGCTCGTCGTATCGAATCACGGCGGACGCCAGCTCGACGGCGCGCCGTCGACGATCGAAGCGCTGCCGGCGATCGCCGAGGCGGCCGGATCGGCGATCGAGGTGTGGATGGACAGCGGCATCCGCTCGGGCCAGGACGTGCTGAAGGCGATCGCGCGCGGCGCGAAGGCGACGCTGATCGGGCGCGCCTTCCTCTATGGACTCGGCGCGATGGGCGAGGCGGGTGTCACCAAATGCCTGGAGCTCATCAGGAACGAGCTCGACCTCACGATGGCATTCTGCGGACGCACGCGGATCGGCGACGTCGACGCGAGCGTGCTGCTGCCGCCGGGGTGAGGCTCCCTGGAGCCCGCGGGAGCCGCTTCGCCGGGCCCCGCCCACGAGCTACAGCGCGCGCAGAAATGCGACGAGGTCGTCCTTCTCCTGCTGCGTGAAGCCGATGCCGAAGCGCTTGTCGTAGAAATCGACGACCGCACCGAGATTCGGCGCCGAGCCGTTGTGGAAGTACGGAGCGCGCGTCGCGAGCGCGCGCAGCGTCGGGCCCTTGAAGCGCCCGATGTCCTTCCACTTGCCGGTGATCAGCGCGCGGCCGGGATCGGTCGTCTGCACGATCTCGTAGGGCGCCGCGTCGTGCCGCAGCGTGTAGAGCGGCAGGTCGGGCGTGCGCCGCGAAGCGTCCGAGATGCCGATGTCGAGCGGAGCCGGAATCGAATGGCTGCCGGCGTTCGGCGAGTCGTGGCAGGTCGAGCAGGTACCCTGGATCACCGGCATTCCGAGCGCGTCGTTAAGACCCGAAACCCCGGTGATCGCGATCGGCTTCGAGTTGAATAGCGTCTCGCCGCGCGCGACCGCGGCGCGCGCCGCGCTGCGGTCGAGCCAGTCGCCGGGGTCGGGCGCGTGGTGCCCGGCGTCGTCCCACGACGCGTAGAGCGTGAACACGCTGGGGTCGAACGGCGCACCGCTGCGGTAGTCACCTGCCACGGCGTCGTTGATGCCGAAGTAGAACGGCATGCCGGCGAGCGCGATCGGCCCCCCCAGCGCGCCGCGCGCGGTGAGGCTCCCTGCGGCCGCGTCGAACACCTGCGCCGTATAGAGGCTTGCTTCGAACGCGACGATCGCATCCTGCTGGGCCCGGGTCAGCGGCTGTGCCGCCTGCGCGTGCCCGGTCGTCGCCCCGTTCGCCTGATCGGCGAGGTCGAAGTGAATCGACGCGAAGCACGTCGTCGTCCCCATGATGCAGTCGGTCGACGCGGGGTCGACGAAGGTCTCGCGCCCGTCGTGCATCACCGTGCTGATGAAGCCGAGGTTGGCCGACGGCAGCGGCCTGCGGAAGAGCGAGAGTTCCTTGGCACTCGCGTAGCCGTAGGGATCGTCGACGGCAATCAGCGTGAACTCGGCGCTGGCGGGAATGCCGATGCCGACGCGGATCAGCCCCTTCGTGAGCAGCATATTGTAGGCGACAAGCCGCGCGGCGAGCGTCGCCACGTCGGCGTTCGGCGAGACCGACCCATCGTTGGTGCGGAAGATCGGATCGGTGCCGCGAGTGACGATGAAGCGCAGGCGCAGGCTCGCCGGGGTGACCGTCCAGCCGGTCGCGGGGGCGTGGCACGTCGCGCAGGAACGCCCGTTGGTGCCGAATACCTGGAAGAACGGATTCGCGAGGTCGATCGGCCCTTGGGTCGAATAGGTGGCTGCAGCGCCACTGGCATCGGGAACGACCAAGTACGCCGGGAGTCTTCCGCGGCCGTTCGTTGCTGCGGACGCGTCGGCTGCGGGACGGGCGCCGGTCGCTTCGTGAACGCCGGTCGCGGCGACGAGCGTCGCCGCGATGACGGCGCGGGAGATGCGGCGAAGTCCGCGCATGGGCTCTCCGACGGTACGGCCGGCGCAATCCGGCCCTCATCCGCGTAATCGCAATCGGGGCGCCGCATCCGCCATCGGGCCGACGAACGGAAGCGCCCCGGCGGGAGCCGTGCCCGCGGACCGCGTCGGCTGCCATGGCCGTGCGCGGCGTCAGCCCGACGGCAGGACCGTGGCCGGGACCCGCGCAGCGAGCTCGCGGGCGAGACGGGTGTCGGGAAGATCGGCGCCGGCAGACGCCTGGAGTTGCGCGACCGCCGTTACGAACGCGCGTTTCGCCGCGGCCGCATCGCCGCGCGCGAACTCGGCGCGCCCGAGCACCAGCCAGGCGCGTCCGGCGTGGAGCGACGCGCGCCCGGGCGGAAGGCCTGGCTCGAGTATCGCGAGCGCACGCCGCGCATCGGCTTCGGCGCGTGCAGGATTGCCGCGGCCGGTCTCGAGTCCGGCGCGTCGCGTCAGCACGATCGGCAACGCGAAGCCGCCGTGCGGATCGGCTGCGGCGAGATCGACCGCCCGGTCCGCAAGGCGCTGTGCAGCAGGAAGATCATCGCGCGCCGCGGCGAGCATCGAACGCTCCGAGGCGACCATCGCGAACGCGAAGTGCCCCGGCGGCAGCATCCGCTGCAGCCGCGGCTCGACTTCGTCGAGAACCGCTTCGGCTCCGGCGAGATCACCGCCGGCGAGCAGGATTTCGGCACGCATGACGAGCGCCATGTTCGTCGCGACCTCGTCGCCATGCGCGCGCGCTTCGCTCCACGCGCGATCGACGGTGCGCTTCGCCTCGGCGTCGCGGCCGAGCTGGTGCAGCGCCCGCGCTTCGTTGGCGAGGAGGACCGGCGACACGCCGGCGTCGCCCGGTCCCGAGCGGCTCAACTCGATCGCGTGACGAAGGAGCGGCTCGGCTTCGAGGGGCTCGCCCATCTGCACGAGCGCGATGCCCCAGTTGTTGAGGAGCGTTCCTGCCGCCTGCGTGTCGTCGCGGCCGAGCTCCTTCGTCCGCGCCCACGCGACCGCGAACGCGGCGTCGGCGCCGGCGAAATCGCCGGCGACACGGCGCGACTCGGCGACGCCCTCCCACACCGATTCCTCGATCTGCGGCGCGGGAAACGGAAGATGCACGGCAACGTCGCGCGCCGCCTCGGCATCGCGCACCCCTGCCGCCGCGTCACCCATTCGCCGCGCTGCGCTCGCTGCGGTCTGCAGGCAATGCACGCGATCGAGCGCGTAGCGCGGGCTGTCGGGCAGCCGGCCGAGGGCGTCGGTGAACTTCCTTGCCGCGTCCTCACGCGCACCCGAATCGGCGAGCATCTCGGCCCATGCGCACTCGGCCCGGGCGCGCAGGATCGGATCGCCTTGCCGGAGCGAGGCGTCGAGCGCTTGCCGAAGCACCCGCCGCGCGTCGGTGTAATCGTCGAGGCCGACGTAATTGCCGCCGATCGAGAGCAGGAGATCGGTGCGGGCCGGGCCATCCGCCGCCGATTCGACGATGCGCTCGGCGCGCGTCAGGAGCTCGGTCCCCGTGAAGCTCTTCCCCGAGGGCGCAGCGTTGTAGAGGAGGAAGTTGTCGAGATCGCCGACGGCCGTTGCGCGCGCAAGCTGCTTCAGCGCGAAGTCGCGCTCGGCCGTTGCACGCTGCGCCTGCAGCGTCGTTCCGGCGAGGCCGGCAATCGCCGCGACCGCCGCGACCGATGAGAGTGCGACGACGACACGGTTGCGGCGCACGAACTTGACCGCGCGGTAGCGCAGCGCGTCGGGGCGCGCGAGCACCGGGCGGTTCGCGAGGTGGCGGGAGAGGTCGTCGGCGAACGCCGTCGCCGACGCGTAGCGGCGTGCGGGATCCTTCTCGAGCGCCTTGGCGACGATGCTGTCGAGATCGCCGCGAAGGCGCTGCCGAAGCGCCGGCGGCGCGAGCCCGCGACGCAATGCGCTCTCTGCTGCGTCGCCGGATGCGTCGCCGCGCGCGGGTGTCACCGCATCCGACGCGCGCTCGGCGGGCTCGTCGACGATCGATCGCACGATCTCGGCCGGCGGACGCGCGGCCAGGCCCGCCGGATGGCGTCCGACGAGCAGGGCGTAGAGCAGCACGCCGAGCGAATAGAGGTCGGTCGCCACCGTCACCGGCTGTCCGGTCAGCTGCTCGGGGGCTGCGTACTCGGGCGTGAGGACCCGATCGCCCTCGCGGGTCAGCGCCGCCTTCCCGGTGACGTCGAAGTCGCCGTCGAGGAGCTTCGCGATGCCGAAATCGAGGAGCTTCACGACGCCGTCGCGCGTCACCAGCACGTTGGCCGGCTTGATGTCGCGGTGGATGACGAGGTTGGCGTGCGCGTGCTCGACCGCAGCGAGCACGTCGAGGAAGAGGCGCAGCCGGGCCTCGACCCCGAGCTTTCGCGCATCGCACCAGTCGTCGATCGGCTCGCCGTCGATCGGCTCGAGCACGAGGTAGGGCTGCCCGTCCGACGTCACTCCGGCGTCGAAGAGACGCGTGATGTGCGGATGCGAAAGGCGCGCGAGCACCTCGCCCTCGCGGCGGAAGCGAAGCTCGGCCGCCCTGCCGATCAGCGCGGCGTTGAGGAACTTGATTGCGACCTTCGCGTCGTACCGCCCGTCGCTTCGATGCGCGAGCCACACGGCACCCATGCCGCCGTGGCCAAGCGCGCGCTCGAGTGTGTAGGCGCTGACGACGCGACCGTCGTGCACGTCGCTTGGTGCGGCGTCCGTCCCGGGTGCAGCGGGGCGTGCAGCGCCGTTCTCGAGGAAGCCGCCGCGCACGATGTCGTCGCCCTCGCGAAGCATTGCCTCGACGTCGCTGGCTGCCGCCGGGTCCGCCGCACGAAGCTCGGCGAGCCAGGCGTCACGCTCGGGCGGCGGGAGATCGACCGCGCGATCGAGGAGCGCCGAGAGCGTCGTCCAGCGTGCGGCGTCCATTCAGCGCATGTCCTCGGCGAGGATGCGGCGAAGGAAGATACGCGCCTTCAGCCAGTCGCGCTCGATCGTGCGCACCGACACGTTGCGAAGCGCGGCCATCTCCGCGAGCGTGAGTCCGCCGAAGAACTTGAGGTCGACGATCTCGGCCAACATCGGATCGGCCACGGCGAGGGCATCGACGGCCGCGCCGATGCGAGCGAGCGCCGCGGCGTCGGCGACCGACGTGTCGGCGGCGAGTCCATCGCCGGCTTCGGTGTCGAGCGTGACGAGGTGAAACGCGCCGCCGCGCTTGTGCGCGTGCCGGCGCCGAGCGTAGTCGATGACGATGCCACGCATCGCGCGGGCGGCGTAGGCCATGAAGCGCGCGCGGTCGGGGAAATGCGCGGGATCCCGCCCGTGCAGGTCGAGATAGGCTTCGTGGAGCAGCGTCGTCGCCGAGAGGGTCGCACCGGGGCTCCTGCGCAACTGGCTCTGCGCGAGGCGATGGAGTTCGGCGTAGAGCGCCTCGAACAGGCGCCCCGAGCCGTCCGGGACCGACGGCGCGGTACCTGCTGGAGCTGACGACGTCGATTCCACGTTAGCGATCGACAACCCGGACTCGCGACATCGATGCACCAGGTATCGATGCTCCGCTGCGCGACCAGCAGGCGGCAAGCCTCCCTGCGCGAGTGTAACCCCGGATTGGTGCCGATTGCCGCACCGGCGATATCCTCCGCGGCGCTCGCGCGGGTGTCCTGCGTCGCGCGGAGCGAAGCCTCAACCCGCGCGGGTGCCGACGGTCAGCAGGAGCTCGTTCGGACCCGTCCAGCCGGTACCGGTGTCGAAGCGCCGCAGCCGGCTCTCGATGTCCGCGCACGCGTCGCCGGCGGGGCGCGGCGGTGCCGGTTGGCTATACTATGCGCACCGTGGGGACGTAGCTCAGCTGGGAGAGCGTCGCGTTCGCAATGCGAAGGTCGGGAGTTCGATCCTCCTCGTCTCCACCACTAACACGCCAGGGCCCTGATTCATCAGGGCTTTTTGTTTTTACTTCGATCGCAGCCTCGATGGACTCCAGCGAGAGACTCCAAGACTGCGACCGCGCCATCGGCGCACGCCGAACCGTCAGCTCCGCAGAGCGCCCCAGCGCGGCGCGAATGTGGCGTGCCTCGGCCCGACTGATCAGGGCGAGGCTCCATCGTTTCGCTTGCCGATTGCCGCGCTCACGGCAAAGAGCATCTGCAGCACCACCAACGCGATGCACAGCAGCATGAACGCAAGGCTGATCGGCCGCTCGAAGAACACGCCGAGGTCGCCGCGCGACAGCAGCAGCGCGCGGCGGAAGTTCTCCTCGGCGAGCGGACCGAGGACGTAGCCGAGGAGGATCGGCGCGAGCGCGAAGTCGAGCGCCATGAAGATGGCACCGGCGATGCCGAACACGAGCACCTCGCCGACCTCGAACAGGCTGTTGTTGGTGCTGTAGACCCCGACGGCGATGAAGAACATCGCACACGGAAACATCAGGCGGTACGGCACCCGAAGCACCTTGAGCCAAACGCCGATCAGCGGCACGTTGAGGATCACAAGCAGCACGTTGCCGATCCAGAAGCTCGCGATCAACCCCCAGAAGAGGTCGGCGTGCTCGGTGATGAGCTGCGGTCCCGGCGCGATGCCCTGGATCATCAGGGCACCGAGCAGGAGCGCCATCACCGCATCGCCGGGAATGCCGAGGCTCATCGTCGGGATGAAGTCGACCTGCGTCTTCGAATGCGATGCGGCCTCGGGCGCGGCGACTCCTTCGAGCGCGCCGCGGCCGAAGCGCTGCGGTGAGCGCGAAATGCGCCGCTCGAGCGCGTACGCGATGAACGAGGTGATCGTCGGTCCGGTGCCGGGCATCGCGCCGAACACCGTGCCGACCAGCGTGCCGCGGAGCATCGGGGGGAACGCCTGCTTGAGCTCGGCCATGGAGGGCCGCATGTCGCGCAGCCGCAACCGCGTCTCGGTGCCGATGAATTTCAGCCGGTTCACCGAGCGCAGGAAATCGGCGACACCGAAGAGGCCCAGCGCAAGCGCCACGAGATCGATCCGGTCGGACAATTCCGGCAGGCCGAACGAGAAGCGGATGACGCCGCTGTTGACGTCGGTGCCGACGGCCCCGACGAGGAGCCCGACGATCGTCATGGCGACCCCCTTGAGCGGGGATCCGCGCGCCATCGTGCCGCCCGCGACGAGGCCGAGCAGCATGATCGAGAAGATCTCGGCCGGTCCGAAGGCGAGCGCGGCCTTCACGAGCAATGGCGAGGCGAACACCATCACCGTGATGCCGAAGGAAGCGGCGAAGAACGACGCGATCATCGTGATGCCGAGCGCGACGCCGCCCCTGCCCTGGCGCGTCATCGGGTAGCCGTCGAGGCAGGTCACCGCGTGCGGCGGGTGCGACGGCAGGTTGAGGAGAATCGCGCCGATCGCACCGCCGTACATCGCCCCGTAGAAGATGCCCGCCAGCATCAGGAAGGCGGGAACCGCGTGCATCGTGTAGGTGAGCGGAAGCAGGATGGAGATCGCCGAGAGCGAGCCCATCCCGGGGAGCACGCCGATCAGGTTGCCGACGAGCACGCCGACGAACGACCACATCAGGTTGTGCGGCTCGACCGCGATGCCGAAGCCGTACCAGAGGTCGACCAGCGCCTGGTGCACGCTCAGCGTCCTCCCCACTGGAACAGCGGGAACTGGAGCGCGAGGCCCCAGTGGAACACGGCGACGGCGATGACCACGCAGCCGGCGGCGAGCATCGCGGCATCGAGCGGACGATTGTCGCGGTCACCGAGCGCCGAAATGAAGGCGATCGCGAAGGTTGCGGGAACGAGCCCGCCGTACGTGCCGAGCACGGCGAAGGCGACGATCGCGAGCGTGAGACAGATCCAGCCGCGCCACTCCGGTGCCTTCGCTTCGACGGGCTCGTCGCCGTCGCGCGCGAACCGCGCAGCGGAGGCGATTGCGAGCCCGATCAGCGCGAGCAGAATGCCGAGCGCCGTCGGGAAGAAGCCGGGACCCATCGCGCGCAGGCTGCCGATCGAGTACGCCGCCCCCTGCAGCGCCGCGCCGAGGCCGAGCGCGATCATCAGGACGCCGCCTGCGTAATCGCGGCGCCGTTCGTTCACCAGCCAGTGCATTGCGATGCCCGGCGCTTTGCCCGGGCAGGGCCTGCCCGATCGGACAGCCGGCGACGCCGGCAGGATCGCCGATCGCCCATCGAACCTACTTCAGCATACCCGCCGATTTCAGCAATTTGCCGGTCTGCTGGTATTGGCTCAGCACGAACGCGGTGAACTCCTTGCTGCCCATGTACGCCTGCGGCATGCGCTGGTTCTTCAGGCGTGCGACATAACTGCCCGACGAGGTCGCGGTCCTGCAGGCGCTCTCGAGCTTCTCGACGACCGGCTCCGGGGTGTCCTTCGGCACCGCGAGGCCACCCCAGACCGTGGCGTTCACCGGATAGCCTGCCTCGGCGAAGGTCGGGAGATTCGGGTATTCGGGCATCCGCTTGGGCGCCATGACGGCGATCGCGCGCAGGCTGTCGGGGTTGCTCTCGACGAACGCCGGATGCGCGACCATCGAATCCACGAACCCGCCAAGCAGGTTGGTCAGGATGTTCGCCTCGCCCTGATAGGGCACGTGAACGAGGTTGATCCCGGCATCGGCGGCGAATTCGACCATGCCCAGATGCGGAATCGTGCCGGCGCCGGTGGTGGCGAAAGTCAGTTTTCCGGGGTGCTCCCTGGCGTAGTCGACGACCTGCTTCACCGTCTCGAACGGCGAGTTCTTCCGCACGACGAGCGCCTGGGGGTCCGAGTAGACGAGGCACACGTACTTGAACGACTCGGGCGAGTAGCTCAGGTGCTGGATGTAGGGTTGGCTCGTCAGCGGGCCCACCGGCAGCATGCCAACCGTGTAGCCGTCGGGGCGCGCCTTGGCGACCCGTGCAGTTCCCACCGCCCCTGCCGCGCCGGTCCAGTTGACGACGACGAAGCTCGCATGCATCGCCGCACCCATCGCGTCGGTCAGCGCTCGCGTGATGAGATCGGTCGTGCCGCCCGCAGTGAACGGGACCGCGATCGTAATGGGGTGGTCGGGATAGCTCTCGGCACGGACCGGCAGAGCCGCCGCCAGCCCCACCAGCGAGACGACGGCGAATGCCACAACGCGTTTCGGGTGCACCATGGTGTTCATCTCCTCCTCCAGAAGACTGCCGGCGCTCGCGCAGCCTCGGCGCCCGCCGCGGCGGGCGGCGGCCTTTGCGCCGGATCTGCGTCCGCGTGTCAGTTCATCCACGTCCCCCCGTTGACGTCGAGGACGTGTCCGGTCACGTAGGACGCCTCGGGAGAGCACAGGAACGCGCAAGCATCGGCGATCTCGCCGGGCCGACCCAGCCTCCCGAGCGGTACCTTCGCCGCGATCTCGGGCCAGCGATCCCTCGGAATCATCTCGCCCTCGATCGAGCCGGGTGCGACGCAGTTCACGCGCACGCCCGCGCCGGCGAGCTCGATCGCGAGCGACCGGGTGAGCGAGATCACGCCGGCCTTCGACGCGCAGTAGTGGGCCTTGGTCCCTTTCGCCGACGGATCGAGCGCGGCGTAGCCGACGCGGGCCGCGCGCGAGGCGATCAGCACCGCAGCGCCGCGCGCCGCGCGCAGGGCGTCGATTGTCGAGCGCATGACGTTGAAGGCGCCCGTCAGGTTGACCCCGACGATCCGCTCCCAGTCATGCGGATCCATCTCGCGCACCGGCACCGCGGGGGCGGTGATCGCCGCCGAATGGATGACCACGTCGACCATCCCTTGCGCGGCCCCCGCCGCAGCGAGCTGCTCGCAGGCGGCGTAGTTGCGCACGTCGGTCCTGATCCATTCCATCGTCGGCGCCATCGCGGCCGACGGCGCGACGAGATCGGCGATCAGCACCCGGTGCGTCGACGCGAAGCGCGATGCGATCGCCCAGCCGATGTTGCGGCTTCCACCGGTCACGATCGCGACCCGCGCAGGCACGATGCGCCTCCCTAGTAGTTGGATGCCGGAACGTGGCTCGCCGTCGGGTCGATGGCGACATCGATCACCGTCGGGCGCGTCTCCCCGCGCGCCTCGATCATCGCGTCGAGAAGCGCCCCCCTGTAGTCGACGCGCACGCCGCGGCAGCCCATGCCTTCGGCGACGCGGGCGAAGTCGACGTGCGCGAAATCCGAGGCGACGACCCTGCCCTTCTGGTTGTCGCGCACCATGCCGAGGCCGTCGTTGTTCGCCACGACGACGGTGATCGGAAGGTTCTGCTGCACGCAGGTGGTGAGCGCCGCCATCGTCATCGCCATGCCGCCGTCACCGATGAGGCTCACCACGTTCTTGCCTGGATGAACGAGCTTGGCCGCTGCGGCTGCGGGCAGGCCCCAGCCCATGCCACCGATTCCCCCCGGGACCACCAGTTGACCGGGCGTGCGCACGCGCAGCGCGTTGGTCACCCAGATCCGGTTCGTTCCCGCGTCGAGCGTCAGCATGTCGTCGCGCGTGAGAAAGCGATCGAGGGCGCGGACGACGTCGGAGTAGTGCATCGTGCCGGGAACCGCCTGCGTTGCGGGCAGGACGCCGTACCCCGATGTGGCGTTGCGCAAGCTGATGCCTTCGAGACGCTCGGCGCGCCGGTCGGCGCCGAGACCGTGCGCGTCGAGGGCTTCGAGCATATCGGCGGCATCGGCGCTCACCGCAAGGTCGACCGGCACGACCCAGCCGGCATTGCGCGCATCGACGTCGACCTGCACGATGCGCTGGTCTCCGGGGCGCAGCCACTGCGGGTTGCGAAAGCCGGTGTAGTCGGGCCCGAGGCTCGCGCCGAGCACGAGCACGAAGTCCGCCGCAGCGAGCGACGCGTTGGCCGCCTGACAACCCCACGTGCCGAGCATGCCGACCGAAGGTGGCGAGGTCTCGTCGATCGCACCCTTCCCGTTGTAGCTCGTTGCAACCGCGATGCCCGCGCGCTCGGCGACGCGCGCGAGCATCGCGCGCCCGCGCTCGTTCTGTACGCCGTTGCCGGCGACGATGATCGGCGCACGCGCCGCAGCGAGCCACTGCGCGCAGGTCGCGACCGCTTCGGGGTCCGGTCGGGCCGGAACCGAAGAGAGGTAGCCAGCCGTCGGATACAGCCGCGCACGCGGCGACTCCGGGATCTCACGCCGGATGATCGGCGTCTTCAGGACGACCGCCGCCGGGCCCTGGCGCGGCAGGCTCGCATGCTTGTAGGCGAGCTGCAGTCCGTAGACCGCTTCCTCGGGCTCCGTGGCGTAGGTGACGAACTTGGTCATCGTACGCAGGACCGTGCGCACGTCGGCCGCGCCGTAATCGCCGGTCATCGCCTGGTAGACGCCGTACTGCCCGAAGCCGTCGTAGCACGACGTTTCGGTCAGCACGACCATCGGCGATCCGCAGAAGTACGCCTCGAGGATGCCGAACCCCCCGGTCGTGCTGATCCACGGCCCCTGGCCCATGAGGATTCCGGGGCGACCGGTCAGCTTGCCGTAGACCTGCGCCATCACCGAGGCGATCTGCTCGCTGCGCGTCAGGACGAGCCGGAACTCGTCCTTGCGTGCGAAGAATTCGTCGAGCATCCAGGTCACGCCGAGCCCAGGCAGAGTGAATGCGGTCGTCGCACCGCAGTCGAGCAGCGTTTGCACGAGCGCTCGCTTTACCGTCGTCATCGCCGCATCCCCGGTCGATTGGCCCGGATCCCTTCTTCGGGCTCGGATCGTGTTCGAGCGGAGAAGTCTATGCAACCGCTTGCATGGTGTCAACGGCGCAGGTATATTCGGGCCGCTTGAGATCGCACCCGTCGGGTCCCGGACACTGTCGATCGCGATGCCTGTGCTTGGCGAGCATTGAAGATGCGGCGATTCGACCAGCGCGTCGCGCTCGTCACCGCCGCGGCATCGGGCCTCGGCAAAGGCGTTGCGCTGAGGCTCGCCGCAGAGGGTGCCCATTCGATCATCTGGGATCGCGACGAGGCGGCGATCGGCGCGGCTCGCGACGAGGCCCGGGCTCTCGGAGGCCGGATCGAAATCCACGCGGTCGACATGATGGACCGCGCGCAGATCGAGGCCGCCGTCGCGGCCCTCGTCGAGCGCCACGGCCGCATCGACGTGCTGGTGAACAACATCGGCGGGTCGCTCCACACGCCTTTTCACCTGCTCGAACTCTCGGACGGCGACTGGGAACGCGTGATGGCCGTCAACGTCATGGCCTGCGTTCGCGTCACCCGCGCGGTCCTTCCCCACATGCAGCGTGCCGGCTATGGGCGGATCGTCAACATGGGCTCGAAAGCCGGCCGCTACGGCTCGCTGTTCACCGGCGCCAACTACGTGGCGGCGAAAGGTGCGATGCAGGCGTTCACGCTGCAGATCGCGCACGAGTTCGGACCGTTCGGGATCACCTGCAACACGGTCGCACCCGGCGCGATCCTGACCCCTCGCGTCGAGCGTCTGCTGAACGAGCGCCAGAGTCCTGCCGAGCGCGCCCGCATCGTCGCCTCGATACCGGTGCGCCGCCAGGGAACCGTCGACGACGTCGCCGCGGCGATCGCGTACCTCGCCTCTGAGGAGGCCGGGTTCGTCACCGGCGCGACACTCGACGTCAACGGCGGCCAGGCGATGTCGATCTGACCGCGATTGACACTATGCAAGCGCTTCCATACTATCGATTCGCCACCGTACCCGGTCCAGGAGGTAGCAGACGATGAACAAGCTGAACGTCAACGGCATCACATCGGTTCTCGCGCTGATCGGCCTGATCGCGGCGACCGGCGCCCATGGCGCAGCTTCGGGCCCGTCGTCCGCGGCGGCCTCCGCACCGGCGCCATTGACCCTCAACGTCGGATACACGAAGGGCGGCAGCGCGTTGAAGTGGTTCGTTGCCCAGGAGAAGGGCTTCTTCACCGAACGCGGTCTGCACGTCAACGCGATCGGCTTCACGGGCGGGATCGCTGCGGCGACCGCCCTCAAGGCGGGCTCGGTCGACATCAATCTCACCGCAGCGACCGGTGTTGCGACGGCGCTGAGTGCCGGGGTCGACATCAAGACCTTCTACGCGAGCTACGACGAGTCGGCCGCCGATTGGCTGGTCGCACGCAAGGACAGCTCGATCACCGGCATTCAGAATCTCAAGGGCGCGACGATTGGCACGAGCCGCGGGAGCACCGCGTGGGTCTGCGTGATGTCGATGCTCAAGGCCGAGGGTCTCGTCGGAAAGGTCGACGTCAAGGACATCAAGGCGCAGGCGTGGGTCGCGGCGATGGAGAGCCGAAGCCTCGACGCCATTCAGGGCTGGCCGCCCGCCGCACAGCAGATCGTCCAGTCGCTGGGAGGGCGCAAGATCGCCGACTGCAGCTCGTATGCGCGGGAAACGATCATCTGGGAGGCTCCGGCAGAGGTGCTGACGGCGAAGAAGCACGCGGTGCTCGTCTGGATCGCGGCAATGGAGAAGGCCGGGAAGTGGATCAGCGAGAATCCATCGGAAGCTGCGGCGATCTGGTCGAAGTATTCGGGGGTGCCGGCAAAGGACGCTGCGAGCGCGCTTCCGTACATCGAGTGGCTCAGCGTCAAGGACATGCTCGATCCGAAGCATCCGTCGAACATGGTAAATCCGGATGGTCTGGCGAAGCAGTACGCGACCTACCGTTCGATCCTCGACGAGGGCAAGATCTTCCCTGCGGCGCTGCCGGATCTCGCGAGATCGATCGACCCGTCCCTGATCAGCGAGTATCAGGGTCACCGATAGGGGGTCGTGAACGCCGGCCCCGGAAGGAGAGGAAGCGGTGGCCGCCGAAAGGACGCGTAGCGCGCAGATGCTTCGATGGCTTCGACGCGGCTCGGGACTCGGCGGCTGCCTAGCGCTCTGGTGCATCCTGTCCTATGGAGGCATCGTGTCTCCGGGATTCCTGCCCAGTCCGAGCGGGATCGTCGAGCGGTTCATCGAGCTGGCGGAGAACGGGTACGCCAATTCGAGCCTGTGGCAGCACATCTTCGACAGCGTTTACCGGACGCTGGCCGGGTTCGTTCTGGGTGTCGCGGCAGGAACTCCGACGGGCCTGCTGCTCGGATACTGCCGACGATTCGATGAGAGTGTCGGTCCCATCTTCAGCTTCCTGCGGCCGATCCCTCCCATTGCCTATACGCCGCTGTTCGTCCTGTATCTCGGCATCGGAGACGCATCGAAGATCGTCCTGATCTTCATCGGCGCTTTCCTGTACATGCTGCTCAGCGCCCAGGCAGGCGTTCGCAATGTCCCCGAAGTGCTGGTCCGCGCCGGCAGGAACGCCGGCCTCGGCGGCGCCGGGTTGTTCGTCAGGGTGATCGTCCCCGGCTCGTTGCCTGGAATCATGACGGGTGCCCGCACGGCACTGTCGGTCTCGTGGGCGCTGGTGGTCGCCGCCGAGCTCATCGCCGCCCAGGCCGGCCTCGGTTACATGGTGTCGAGTGCAGGGGTGTTCTTCGACATCCGGACCCTTTTCGTCGGCATCATCCTGATCGGCATCGTCGGGCTGATCCTGGACCGCACGATCTTGATGATCGAGCGAAAGCTGCTGCACTGGCAGGGGCGCTGACCGAAGTGCCGCGCAGGCCCGATCGACGACGGCGCATCCCCGTGCAGGCGGCGGCCGCGTGATCTGCGATCCATGCTGATGACGGCCGCGAACGCGATGGGCGGCAGCGCCACGCCTCCGGTGATCGACATCGCCGGCGTGCAGAAGCGATATGGGCACGTCGTGGCGCTCGCAGACGTCTCGTTCTCGGTCGCCCGATCGGAAGTCGTGGCCATCGTCGGTCCGAGCGGCTGCGGCAAGTCGACGCTCCTCAACATCATTGCCGGCTTCGACGAGCCCACCGATGGCACTGTCCTGGTTCACGGCGCCCCGATCGTCGCCCCGGGCCCCGAGCGCAGCGTGGTATTCCAGCAGCCCGCGCTTTTCCCGTGGCTGAACGTGAGGCGGAACATCGTATTCGGCTTCAGCAGAGCCCGGGCCGCCAGGCAGAGCGCGCGAGTCGACGAGTTCATCGACATCATGGGGCTGCGCGGTTTCGAGGCATCGTATCCGTATCAGCTGTCCGGGGGCATGATGCAGCGGGTGTCCATCGCGAGAGCCCTGATTCGCGACCCCGAGGTCCTGCTGATGGACGAGCCCTTCGGCGCGCTGGATGCGCAGACGCGATTGACGATGCAGGAGCTGCTTCACGATGTCTGGGCGCGTTACGCTCCCACCATCGTATTCATCACCCATGACGTCGACGAGGCGGTGTTCGTCTCGGATCGGATCCTGGTGATGTCGGCGAGGCCCGGGCTCATCAGGGATGTCGTGGAAGTTCCGCTGAAGCGGCCGAGGAGCTACGAGCTGATCATGAGCGAGGCGTTTGTCGACATCAAGCGGCGCGTGCTCGCCGAGCTGCACGCATGAAGACACATCCGCAGGCCGTGCGCGGGAGGGCCGTATCGCTGCTCGATGTCGCGCACCTCGCCGGCGTTTCCACGTCGACCGTTTCGCGTGCGCTGGCGCGATCGGAGTTGATCAGCGACGCCACCCGCGCGCGCGTACGCGCAGCGGCGGAGCGCCTGGGATATGTCGCAAACGGATCGGCCCGCGCACTGGCCATGCGCCGAACGCTCACGATCGGAGCGATTGTTCCGCGCTACGGCACTTCGTCGTTTCCCACGATGATCCAGGCACTCGAGACCACGCTCGCCGCAAACGGGTACACGCTGCTGCTGTCTGCGCCGGTGCACGAATCGGCGCGCGAGCCGGGGATTCTGCGGATTCTCCTTGAACGCGGCGTCGACGGCGTGGCGCTGCTTGGCGCCGACCAGACGCCTCACACGTTCACCACCCTCGCGACGCATCACATTCCGTTCGTGATGATGTGGGCTCTGGGGAGCGCCGCAGGCGACTGTGTCGGCTTCGACGAGACCGCCGCGGCCGCACTCGTAATCGATCATCTGGCGGAGCTTGGACATCGTTCGATCGGATTCATAGGCGGGCATACGGCCGACAACGAGCGTGCGCGCAGCCGCTACCGCGGGATCCTGGAGGCGCTGACTCGCCGCGGGATGGTTCTGCGCCCCGAAGCCCACATCAGGACCACCTACGGCCTGCGCCAGGGCTGCGAGGCGATGCAGCAGATCCTTCAAGCGAAGGCGCCGGTGAGCGCCATTGTCTGCGGCAATGACTATCTCGCTGCAGGGGCCCTGTCGGCGCTGAACCAGGCTGGAATCAGGGTTCCGGGCGAACTGTCGGTTGCGAGCTTCAACGACAACGAGTTCGCAGCGTATCTGCATCCCAAGCTCACCACCGTGCGCCTGCCCATCGCGGAGATCGGCGAGCGCGCGGGGCTCATGCTGGTCGCACGCCTGCGCGGGACGGCGCTTCCCGGATCCAATACGCTGTCGGCGAGCCTGATCGTGCGGGAAAGCACCGGTCCGGCGGCGCCGGGCCCGAGCCGCAACCCGAGGACGCCGAACTCCAGGCGCCCGTCGGTGAATCCGCCGCCACGCCGTGATCGCAGCAGATCATGAGGATTCGTGAAATTGCCGCTGGCCTGCAGTTCCCCGAGGGGCCGGTCGCGTTGCCCGACGGATCCGTGCTGGTCGTCGAGATCGCGCGCGGCACCTTGAGCCGCGTCACGCCCGACGGCCGCATTCACGTCGTGTGCGAACTCGGCGGCGGACCCAACGGTGCTGCAATCGGCCCCGATGGCGCCGTCTACGTGTGCAACAACGGCGGCTTCCGCTGGACGCGCGAGCCCGATGGCTGTCAGCGTCCTGCCGGCCAGGCCGGCGACTACAGCGGGGGGCGCATCGAGCGCGTCGATCTCTCGACGGGCCGTGCGGAACGTCTGTATGACCGGGTTGACGGCCATCCGCTGAGCGGCCCGAACGACATCGTCTTCGACGCCCACGGCGGCTTCTATTTCACCGACCTCGGCAAGGCACGCGACCATGACATGGATCGCGGCGGAGTCTTCTATGCGCACGCTGACGGCGGCCACATCGGGGCGATCGCGTATCCGGCGACGACACCCAACGGGATCGGGCTGTCTCCGGACGGACGAACGCTCTACTACGCGGAGACCGAAGGTGCGCGCCTGTGGTCCTTTCGAATTCTTGCGCCGGGGTGCGCCGCGCATGATCCGTGGCCGTCGCCGAATGGAGGACGAATGGTCGTCGCGTCTCCCGGCGGGACGTACCAGCGGTTCGATTCGCTTGCGCTCGACGCCGCAGGCAACGTGCATGTCGCGACGCTGATCCACGGTGGAATCACCACCGTATCCCCCGATGGCGCGTCGTGGCATCACACGCCGCTGCCCGACCGCTTCACGACCAACCTCTGCTTCGCGGGAAGGGATATGCGAACGCTCTACGTCACGCTGTCCGGAAGCGGACGGCTCATCGCACTCGACGGCTGGCCGAGCGCGGGCCTGAGGTTGAACTACCAGGCGCTGCCGTAGGCAGGAAGGCCGGCCCGGACGACATCGAGGACGCAGGCGACACGCCCGCTCGTGTAACATCTGGCGCACCGCGAGGATTGATCGTCGTCCGATCGAGACAATCGTGCGCAAAGGGAGGATTCGCCAATGCTGAAACGACTTGCAGTCGGGGCCGCGCTCGGACTGGCGGCGTGGTTTTGCAGCGCGCCGTCATGGGCGCAAACGGTCATCTGCTACAACTGCCCGACCGAATGGGCGGACTGGGGCACCCAGGTACACAAGATCAAGGCCGCGCTCGGCATCACGGTGCCGAACGACAACAAGAATTCCGGGCAATCGCTCGCACAGATCGTCGCCGAGAAGGGAAGCCCGGTCGCGGACATCGTCTACCTCGGGGTGACGTTCGGCATCGAGGCGAGGAAGCTCGGTGTCACGCAGCCCTACAAGCCCAGGCGCTGGGATGAAATTCCGGCGGGACTCAAGGATCCTGACGGCTACTGGTTCTCGATCCACTCGGGGACGCTCGGCTTCTTCGTCAACGTCGCCGCGCTCCACGGCAAGCCGGTGCCGCAGTCGTGGAAGGACCTGCTGAAGCCCGAGTACGACGGCCTCGTCGGCTATCTCGATCCGTCGAGCGCCGCAGTCGGCTATGTCGGGCTCGTCGCGGCGAACCTCGCGGAAGGCGGCACCCTCGACGATTTCTCGAAGGGCATCGCCTATTTCAAGTCACTGCAGAAGAATCATCCGATCGTGCCGAAGCAGACGTCCTACGCCCGCGTGCTGTCCGGAGAGATCCCGATCCTGATCGATTTCGACTTCAACGCGTACCGCGGCAAGTACAAGGACCACTGCGACTGCGCATTCGTGATCCCGCAGGAAGGCAGCGTGGTGATGCCTTACGTCATGTCGCTGGTGAAGAGCGACCCGCATCCCGCCGACGCGAAGAAGGTGCTCGACTACCTGCTCTCCGACGCAGGGCAGCAGGTCTGGGCGAACGCTTTCCTGCGCCCCGTGTTCGCTGCTGCAATGCCGAAGGACGTGGCGGCAAAGTTCCTGCCCGACAAGGACTACGCCCGCGCGCACACCGTCGATTACGAGAAGATGGCGGCAGTGCAGAAGGCGGCGCTCGACCGCTACCTGAACGAGGTCCATTGACGACGGCGATTCCCGCATCGCCGGCATGAATCGGCACGCGCGACGGCTGGCGTTGCTGATTGCGCCGGCTGCGGCCGTGTTCTGCGCGTTCTGGCTCCTGCCGATGGTGCGAATCGCCGTGCTGGGCGCGACCGGGCCGCGCGGCCTCGCCGCATACAGCGCGATTGTCACCGATCGGCGCTATTTCGACGCCCTCGTGTCGACGGTCGCGCTGTCTGTCGCGGTGACCGTTGCGACGGTCATTGTCTCCGGGATCGCGGGGCTGTTTCTCGCGCGCAACCGGTTCCCCGGGCGCGGCCTGCTGACCGCGATGCTGACGCTGCCGCTCGCTTTCCCCGGCGTGGTGATCGGCTTCATGGTCATCATGCTCGGCGGACGGCAGGGCCTGATCGGCGATTTGTCGCAGCACCTGTTCGGGCTGCGCATCGTGTTCGCCTACTCGATCGGCGGCCTCTTCGCCGGCTACCTCTACTTCTCGATCCCCCGCGTCATCCTGACGATGATCGCGGCGATGGAGAAACTCGATCCGGCGCTGGAGGAGGCCGCACGCTCGCTCGGGGCCGGCCCGTGGCGCGTGCTGCGCGACGTGGTGATCCCGGCTCTGAAGCCCGCGATCATTTCGAGCGGCGCGATCTGCTTCGCCACGTCGATGGGTGCGTTCGGAACCGCGTTCACGCTGGCGACGCGCATCGACGTCCTGCCGCTCGTCATCTACACCGACTTCACCTACAGCGCGAATTTCGCGATGGCCGCGGCGCTGTCGATCGTGCTGGGCGTGATCACCTGGCTGGTGCTGGGCCTCGCACGCACGCTGGCAGGGGCCTCGGCGGCGGCGGCGGGATGAGCACGCTCGCGCAACGGCTGCGCTTCGGGCCGCGGCTGCGCTTCGGCCTGCAGCTCTTCGTGACGCTCGCGGCATGCGTCTTTCTGGTGGCGCCGGTGCTCATGTCCATCCTCGCCGGCGTGACCCGCAACTATTTCATCGGGATCCGCAGCGGCCTGACCCTGCAGTGGCTCGCGCAGGTCTGGGAGCTCTATCGCCAGACCATCTATCTTTCGCTGCAGGTCGCGCTGACCTGCGTCGCAGTCACGCTCGTCATCGGCGTGCCCGCAGCGTACGTTCTCGCGAAGAGCCGGAGCCGCCTGACGCGGCTCGTCGAGGAGCTGCTGGTGTTGCCGATCGCGGTCCCCGGGCTCGCCACGGGCCTTGCGCTCATCCTGACCTACGGCGGCTTGCGCGAGTTCCGCGCGAGCTGGCTGTTCATTCTCGTCGGACACGTCCTGTTCACGCTGCCGTTCATGGTGCGCTCGGTGCTGGCGGTGATGACGACGATCGACCTGAACACGCTGGAGGAAGGGGCGGCGAGTCTCGGCGCCTCGTTCCGGCAGCGGCTGTTCGGGGTCATCGTGCCCAACGTGCGCTCCGGGATCCTGGCGGGGGCACTGATGGTCGTGACGCTCTCGATCGGTGAATTCAACATCACCTGGATGCTGCACACACCCCTCACCCAGACGATTCCGGTCGGACTGGCGGACACCTACGCTTCGATGCGCCTCGAGATCGGCAGCGCCTACACGATCGTGTTCTTCGTCATGATCATTCCGCTGCTGATCGCCATGCAGATGATCTCCGGGCGCCGACGCCCCGCACGAATCGTCGAGACCGCCGATGCCGGCGCCGCCCGGGAATAGCGCGGTCAGCATCCGCCTCGACGGCTGCGGCAAGACATTCGCCGACGGCACGCGCGCGCTCGAACCCCTGACGCTCGACGTTCGCGCCGGCGAGACGATCGTCTTCCTCGGACCCTCCGGCTGCGGCAAGACGACCACGCTGCGGCTGATCGCGGGTCTCGAGGCGCCCGACG
Source organism: Pseudomonadota bacterium (assembly GCA_018241785.1). Taxonomy (GTDB): domain Bacteria; phylum Pseudomonadota; class Gammaproteobacteria; order Burkholderiales; family Casimicrobiaceae; genus VBCG01. The sequence continues at coordinate 50,568 of JAFEDF010000252.1, forward strand.
CCGGCGGACACGTGTGGTTCGGCGGTGAAGACGTGACGGCGCTTCCGATCGAGAAACGCAACGTCGGGATGGTGTTCCAGAGCTACGCACTGTTCCCGAACATGAGCGTCGCGGAAAATATCGCCTACGGCCTCAAGGTGCGGCGCGTGGCGACGCCAATGCGCGCCGCGCGGGTCTCGGAAATGCTGTCGCTGATGCACCTGAACGAGTTCGCGAGCCGGCGCATCGACCAGCTCTCCGGAGGCCAGAGGCAGCGCGTTGCGCTCGCGCGCGCGCTGATCGTCAAGCCGCGCGTGCTGCTGCTCGACGAACCGCTCACCGCGCTCGATGCCAAGCTGCGTGAATCGCTGCGGATCGAGATCGATCGGCTGCTGCGGGAGCTGGAGATTACGACCGTTTACGTCACCCACGACCAGGCGGAGGCCATGTCGCTGGGCGACCGGATCGTCGTGATGGAGCGCGGCCGCGTCGCGCAGATCGGTACGCCGCAGGAGATCTACTATCACCCGGCAAACCGCTTCGTGGCCGACTTCATCGGCACGATGAACCGGTTGCACGGAACGGTGCGCGGCGGCCACCTGGAAGTGGCCGGAGGCCGCGTTCCCTGCGATGCCCCGGATGGCGAGGCGGCCGAGCTCGGGTTTCGCCCCGAAGATGCGCGCGTCGTCGAGGCCGAGGCGTCCGGCGATCTCGCCGGGACGGTTGCGGCGGTGTTCTTCCTCGGTGACCGCACCCGGGTCATCGTCGAAGGCGCCGCCGACGGGCTGATCGTGGTGGAATCCTCCGGGCGGCGACCCTTCACGAAGGGTGACGAGGTTCGAATTGCACTCCGGCGCGAAACGCTCCTGCGCCTGAAGTGACGGGATCGACGATGCTGATTGCGCAGATCACGGATTTTCACATCAAGCTTCCCGGCAGGCTCGCCTATCGCGTCGTCGACACCAGCGCGTGTCTCGAGCACTGCGTCGCGCAGCTGATGAAGCTCGATCCGCTGCCCGACCTCGTACTCGCTACCGGAGACCTGACCGATTTCGGAAGGCCGGAGGAGTACCGTCACCTGCGCGAGCTGCTCGCGCCGCTCACGATGCCGGTCTACTCGATACCGGGCAACCATGACGAGCGCGAGGCGTTCAAGGCAGCCTTTTCCGACTGCGCCTGGCTTCCGGGCGGCGAGTTCGTGCAGTACGTCGTCGACGGCTATCCGCTGCGGCTGATCGGACTCGATACCGTCGTGCCGCTGCAAAGCGGCGGGGCACTGTGCGAAGATCGCCTCGACTGGCTCGACCGGCGCCTGGCGGAGGCGCCCGATCGTCCGACCGTCATCTTCATGCATCACGCGCCATTCACGACCGGCATCGCGCATATGGACCGCATCGGCCTCGCCAATGCAGACGGGTTCGGCAGGGTCGTCTCGCGGCATCCGCAGATCGAGAAGATCGTCTGCGGCCACCTGCACCGCGCCATCGACACGCGCTGGTGCGGCAACGCGGTGTCGACCTGTCCCAGCCCCGCTCACCAGGTCGCGCTCGACCTGCGCCCCGACGGACCGAGCGCGTTCATGATGGAGCCGCCTGGGTATCAGCTTCACTGGTGGAACGGCTCGCAGCTCGTCACGCACACCGCGTTCATTGGGTCGTTCGACGGACCGTACCCGTTCTTCCATGGCAAGGAGCTGATCGACTGAGCGCTGTCATCCTGGCCGACGCAGAGATCGAGGAGCTCGATCGTTTCCTTCTCGATGCCGAGGGCACCGACGAATCGATGGATGTTTCGATGCTGGACGGATGTTTCGATGCTGGACGGCTGCTTCGCCGCGCTGATGTCGGGGCCGGCGACGATCCTCCGCGGTGAATGGATGCGCTGGGTATGGGACCTCGAGAAAGGCGAGGACAGTCCGGTCTTTGCAAACCACCAGCAGGCCGAGCGGATCATCGGCCTGATGACCGGGTGAGCCGCCTGCGCGGCACCGATGGCCATGCGATCGCCGTACCGTCGTGGTGCTGCGCCGCGGACGGCGATGTCCGCTGACGCGCTCGCGGCCGCCGCCGTCGCCGTCGCCGTTGCCGGCTTCGTCCAGGGGACGACGGGCATGGGCTTCGCGCTCATCCTCGCGCCGATCCTCGCCTTCGTCGCCCCGCAGCTCGTTCCGGTCGGGCTGCTCGTGCTGATGATTCCACTCAACGTATACGTCGCCTGGCGCGAGCGCGCCGCACTCGATCGGCTCGGCGCCGGATGGATCACCGCCGGGCGCGTCCTGGGGACGTTCGGCGGAGTGTGGATTCTCGCCGTACTTTCGGTTCGGCATCTCGATCTGCTGATCGGACTGTCGACGATCCTCGCCGCGTTCGCCTCGCTCGCCGCTCCGCGCTTCACGCCGGCGCGCAATGCGTACGTCGCCGCGGGCATCGTGACCGGCGTCACCGAGACTGCCACGGGCATCGGCGGGCCGCCGCTCGCACTCGTGTTGCAGCACGCCGATCCACCGGCGCTTCGCTCGACGATCGCTTTCTGCTTTCTCGTCGGCGAGATCGTCTCGCTCGCGTTCCTCGCAGCATCCGCGCAGGCGACGGCAGCGCAGTTCGAAGCTGCCGCAGTCCTGCTTCCGGCGCTTGCGGCAGGCGCGTTCCTCAGCCACCGCGTCCACGCGCGCGTGAATGGGCGCCTGCTACGCAGGTTCGTCCTCGGCTTCGCGATCGTGTCGGGAATCGTGCTGCTGTGGCGTCACTGAGCGAGCGCATGCACGCGATGCAGATTGCGGTGATCGGCGCCGGGATCGTCGGCGCCACGATCGCCTTCGAGCTTCGCAAGCGCGGGCACGCGGTCACCCTCGTCGACCGCGACCTGCCGGGGTGCGGCTGCAGCTTCGGCAACTCGGGCGCCATCAGCGAGGCCTCGGTCGCGCCGCTCGCGATGCCGGGCGTGCTCGCGAGCGTGCCGCGGATGCTGCTCGACCGCGAGAGCCCTTTGCGCGTTCCCCTCGCCTACGCACCGCGCGCGTTGCCCTGGCTCGTCCGCTTCGTCGCGTCGGCAACGCCGTCGCGCGTCGAGACGAGCGCACGCGAGCTCGCAGCGCTCCACGCGGGCGCGGTTGCCCGCCACCTGGCCCTCGCGCGCGAGGTCGGCGCATCGGAACTCGTGCTCGAGCGTGGGCACCTCTACCTCTACGCCGATCGCGCGGCACTCGAGAAGGATTCCGCCGCGTGGGAGCTTCGCCGCAGATACGGCCACGCCGGCGAAGTGCTCGATCGCACCGGCATCCTTGCACTCGAGCCGGCCGTGCACAGCCGCTACACGGTGGCAATGTTCCTGCGCGGCCACGCGACCGTGCGCAACCCGTTGCGCTACGTCGAGGCGATCGCGAAGGCGTTCGTCTCGCGCGGCGGCACGCTGCGCCGCGCCGAGGCCACTGCGCTCGCGCGAACCGCTTCCGGCTGGACGGTCGCGACGACGGAAGATCCTCTGCGCACCGACGCAGTCGTCGTCGCGGCGGGAGCATGGTCGCGCCGCCTCCTCGATCCGCAGGGCCTCGCGCTGCCGCTCGAGACCCAGCGCGGCTACCACGTCGAGTTCGACGGTGCTGCACCGGTCTCGCGCTCGGTCGTGCTCACCGACCGCAAGGTCTTCGTCACGCCGATGGAAACGGGGCTGCGCGTCGGCGGAACCGTCGAGATTGCCGGGCTCACGGCACCCCCCGACTGGCGCCGCGCGGATGCGCTCGTCGCCGCGGTACGTGCGGCGTTTCGCGATCTCGACGCGTCACCGGTGCGCCGCTGGATGGGCCACCGCCCGTGCCTGCCCGCCTCGGTGCCGTACATCGGCGCCGTTCCCGGTCGCAGCGGCCTCTACGCCGCTGTCGGCCACGGGCACCTTGGACTCACCGACGCTCCGGCGACCGCCGAGCGCATTGCCGGCCTCGTCGCCTCCGACCTCGCCGTCCCCGGTAAGCGCGTGCCGCGCACCACCTCCTGAGGGCGAGCGCGCGACAGGGACGCGCTTCGCTAACCGATACCCGCGATCTCGCCGCCGACGATCGCCAGGACGCCCATGGCGAGATAGATGACGGCAGCGGCCGCGTGCACGGCGCGCGGGTGGACCCGCCGCGCGATCCGTTCGCCGAACAGCACCGCCGGAACGTCGGCGAGCAGCATGCCTGCCGTCGTGCCGCCGACGACTGCGTAGAGGTCGTGAAAGCGCGCAGCGAGCGCGACGGTCGCGATCTGCGTCTTGTCGCCCATCTCGGCAAGGAAGAACGTGACGAGCGTGGTGGCGAAGACCCCGGCATGTCCGCGCGTCGCGCGCGCCGGATCGACCTTGTCGGGAACGAGCAGCCACGCGGCAAGGGCCAGGAACGAGAGCCCCAGGATCCAGCGCAGCGCCGCCGGCCCGAGCACCGACGCGAGCCACGTGCCGACGATCCCGGCGATCGCATGGTTGACGAGGGTCGCCGCCGCGATCGCGGCGATGACCGGGAGCGGGCGCCTGAACCGCGCCGCAAGCACGAGAGCGACGAGCTGGGTCTTGTCGCCGATTTCGGCGAGGGCGACGACGCCGGCCGAGACGAGAAAGGCTTCCATCGGGCACCAGTCTGGTCGGGCGGCTTCGAAAACCGATGGCAGGGGCACACTCCGCCCGACCGTGAGCGGCGTGCCGCGCCAAAGGTCTCGTCGAACACGCGCGATGCCGTGCCGGCTGCGCCATGGTCGAACCGCGACCAAGTGTGTTGACGCAGCCCCGCCGGAACCCGGCGGTGACTACTCCCCGATGAGCGGGCCGGAGTATAACGCAGTGTCCCGCCGCTCGCGGTAACGGAGAATGCACATGCCCTACCCGACGATCAAGGTTGCCGCGGCGCACGCGGCACCGGTCTATCTCGACCGCGCGGCGACCGTGCAGAAGGCGCTGTCGATCATCGACGAGGCTGCCCGGAACGGCGCCCAGCTCGTCGTGTTCCCCGAGTCGTTCATTCCCGGTTTTCCGCTCTGGGCGGCGCTGTGGGCGCCGATCGACAACCACGACTGGTTCAAGCGGATGGTTGCGAGCAGCATCCTCGTCGACGGACCCGAGATGGCCGAGCTTCGCGCCTCGTCGCGGCGCAACGGCGTATTCGTCTCGATCGGCATCAGCGAGTCGACGCGCGCGAGCGTGGGCTGCATCTGGAACAGCAACGTGCTGATCGGCGACGACGGCGCGGTGCTCAACCACCACCGCAAGCTCGTGCCGACGTTCTTCGAGAAGATGGTGTGGGCGGCGGGCGACGGCCACGGCCTCAGGGTCAGCGATACGCGAATCGGACGGATCGGCGCGCTCATCTGCGGCGAGAACACCAATCCCCTCGCGCGCTTCGCCCTCGCCGCGCAGGGTGAGCAGGTGCACATCTCGACCTGGCCCGCGGTGTGGCCGACGCGCAGGCCCGGCTCGCAGACGGGCCGGAACTTCGACAACCTCGCAGCGAACCGGCTGCGCGCCGGCGCGCACTGCATCGAGGCGAAGGTGTTCGGCATCGTCAGCGCGGGCTTCATCGATCGCGCGATGCAGGACGCGCTCCTCGACGGGGCCGACGGCGAGGCCGCAACCGTGCTGCGGACCACGCCGCGCGCCGCCACCGAGTTCCTCGACCCGACCGGTGCTTCGATCGGCGAGACGCTGCGCGGTGACGAAGGCATTGCCTACGCGACATTCGACCTCGACCTTTGCGTCGAGCCCAAGCAGTTCCACGACATCGCGGGCTACTACAACCGCTTCGACGTCTTTCGCGTCGAGGTCGATCGCCGCCGGCTGTCCCCGGCGAAGTTCGTCGACGACGAGCCGGTCAGCGGCGCGCGCGACGATCGGAAGCGCTGCGAATCGAACGAGAGCCGCGGCGGCGGGGATGCCGCGGCGCGCTCTGCACCGACCGCGGGGGCCGAGTGAGCGGGGCACGGTGACGCGCGAGTTCGGCTGCGGAACGCAGCCGGTGTTTGAGCCCGTCACCGTACCCCGCTTCCTCGGCCTTCGCGGTCGAACTCGCCGAGCGCGACCGCCTCGTCTTCGAAGCGGCGAAGCGCCTCGGGCTTCCGGTCGCGTGGAACCTCGCGGGAGATTGCCAGGAGCCGCTCGCGAAGGTCCTCGAGATCCACGACAACACGATGCGTGCCTGCGCGGCCGCGTATCGGCGAGCGGTCACCCGGTCAGCGTGATGCGGTCGCGCTGCGGGAACGCACGCCGAGGTGCAGCGCCGCGAGGTCGAAGGCCGCGTTGCGCATCGGCAACGCAACCCTGTGTCCGCGCGCGGCGAGCGCCGCGGCGAGCGCCTGCATGCCGCGCGCAGGCTCGCCGTGGACGAGGAACGTCGTCGAGGGTGTGCCGCTCGCCTCGTGCCAGGCGATCAATTCGTGCTGGTCCGCATGCGCGGAGAAGCCGTTGATCGTGTGGATGCGCGCACGGACGCGCACGGTGTCGCCGACGATGCGGATCTCCTTCGCGCCGTCGATGATTCGCCGCGCGGGCGTGCCCTCGGCCGCGAAGCCGACGAAGATCACCGAGGACGCCTCGCGCCACAGATGATTGCGCAGGTGATAACGCACGCGCCCGCCGGTACACATCCCCGATCCGGCGATGATCACCGCTCCCCCGGTGATGCGGTCGAGCGCCTTCGAATCCGCGGTTTCGCGCGTGTAGCGAAGACCGGGCAGCTCGAACGGGTCTCCCTTCGTCAACGCGCGACGGGTGTCCTCGTCGTAGCACTCGGGATGGCGGCGCATGATCTCGGTCGCCGAGATCGCCATCGGCGAGTCGAGGAACACCGGAAGGGTGCGCGGCAGGCGGCCGCGTTCGATCCCCTCGCGCAGGAAGTAGAGGATCTCCTGGGTGCGCTCGAGCGCAAACGTCGGAATGATGCTGCAGCCGCCCGCCTTCAGCGTCGCAGCGACGGCGGACCACAGCTCGTCGACCGAGTCGTCGAGGCTGCGGTGCGCGCGATCGCCGTATGTCGACTCCATGACGACGAAATCGGCGCGCGGGGGTGGGGCCGGATCGCGCACGATCGGATGGCCGACACCGCCGAGGTCTCCCGAGAACACGATCCGGCAAGCGCGCGTCCCCTCGTGCACGTCGACGGTGAGCGCCGCGGAGCCGAGGATGTGCCCCGCGTCGGCGAACGTCGCGGCGAGCCCGTCGGCGAGTTCGAGGCGCTCGCCGTAGGTGGCGATGCGCCCGAAGCGATCGAAGGACCACAGGGCATCGGCGACCGTGTACAGCGGGCCCGGCGAACGCTGGCCGGGCCGCCGCACGCGCTTCTCCGCCGCACGCGCGTCCTCCTCCTGCAAACGCGCCGCATCGACGAGCACGAGCCGCGCGAGCTCCCGCGTCGCCGCCGTGGCGATGATCTCGCCGCGGAAGCCTTCGCGGACGAGCAGCGGAATGCGCCCGCAGTGGTCGAGATGAGCGTGGGTGAGGAGCAGCCAGTCGATGCTTCCCGGATCGAAGCCGAACGGCTCGCGGTTCTCGTCGGCGATCTCGCGTGACCCCTGGTAGAGCCCGCAATCGACGAGGATGCGCCGTCCGGCGGCCGCGAGCATGAAGCACGAGCCGGTGACGCCGCCGGCCGCGCCGTGGAACGAGAGGATCAAGGTGCGACCGAGCTGATGTTCGCGATCGGCTCCGGCGGACGGTCGGGGTGCGCATGCCACGCCCGGATGCCGTCCCAGATCTCCTGCGCGGTTTCCGCGTACCAGAACAGCGCGAGGTCCTCGGGATCGATCGTCCCTTCGTCGACGAGGAACTCGAAGTCGATCGCGCGCTTCCAGTAGTGCTCGCCGACCAGCACGATCGGTACCGGGGCGATCGTCCTCGTCTGTACGAGTGCCAGCGCCTCGAAGAGCTCGTCCAGCGTGCCGTACCCCCCGGGGAACACGACGAGCGCACGCGCGCGCTGGACGAAGTGCAGCTTGCGGACGGCGAAGTAATGAAAGCGAAAGCAGAGGTCGGGAGTCAGGTACGGATTCGGATACTGCGGATGCGGAAGCTTGACGTTGAGTCCGATCGAGTCCGCACCGGTCTCGAACGCCCCGCGGTTGGCGGCCTCCATGATGCCCGGGCCGGCACCGGTCATCACGACGAGGTCGTGCGGATCGCCGCCGCGGCACGCTTCGCCGACCATGCGCCCGAGATCGCGCGCGACTTCGTAGTAGGTGCTCTTCGCGGCGATTCGCCCCGCAATCGCCGCTTCGCGCCGCGCATCGGGATCGTCCGGCGCTTCGGCGAGGCGCGCGCGCGCGTCGCGCAGCCGCCGCTGCGCCGCCGCGGACTCGGCGATGCGCGTGCTGCCGAACACGACGATCGTCCGGCGGATCCCGTGCCGCTCGAGCAGGCGCTCGGCCTTCGCATAGTCGAGATCGAGCCTGACGCCGCGCATCTCGGGAAGCTGCAGCAGCGCAGGATCCTCGTCGGCCTGGCGGTAGCTCGGGCTCTCGAGCAGGCGGCGCACGCGCTCGGGCGCATCGGCGTCGTCCTCGCCCGATTTCGGGTGGTGCCACGGCAGCGGGCGCATCCGATCGCGTGCCGGCGGGCAGGGCACTGCGCGTGTGCGGGACCCTGTACTGCGCGGATCGGCGCTCATGCTTCGGCTCCTCCAACCTGTGCCAGCACGCTCTGCGTGTGCCTGGCAATCACCGTGTTCTCGTCGCTCGGGATCACCCACGCCGACACCGGATTGCCTTCGCGCGAGATCTTCGCGCCGCCGCGCGCGTTGGCGTCGTCGTCGACCGACAGGCCGAGCCAGCGCGCGTCGCGCAGCACGCGGGCGCGGATCGGGGCAGCATTCTCTCCGATGCCGCCGGTGAAGACGAGCGCATCGAGGCCGCCGAGTGCGGCGGCGAGCGAACCCAGAGCGCGGCCGATCCGGTAGACGAAGAGATCGATGGCCTCGCGCGCGGACCCTGCGTCGCTCGCAAGGAGCACGCGCATGTCCGACGAGACGCCCGACACGCCGAGGAGACCCGACCGCTCGTAGAGGAGCATTTCGAGCGCGTCGGCGTCGCTCGCCTCGTGCCGCAGGAGGTGCAGGACGAGGCCGGGATCGAGCGCACCGCAGCGCGAGCCCATCGGCAATCCGTCGAGGGCGGTGAAGCCCATCGTCGTGGCGACGCTCCTTCCGGCGTCGATCGCGCACATGCTGGCGCCGTTGCCGAGGTGGGCAACGACGACGCGGCCGCGCGCGCACGCGGGAGCGATTGCGGGCATCGCGGCGACGATCGACTCGTACGACAGCCCGTGGAAGCCGTAGGCGCGATAGCCCTTCGCCGAGAGTTCCTGCGGCAGCGCATAGGCGCGCGCGACGGCGGGTTCGTCGCGGTGAAACGCGGTGTCGAAGCACGCAACCTGCGTGAGGCCGGGCGCGATCCGGCCGACGGCGTGGATCGCGGCGAGCTGCTGCGGCTGGTGCACTGGCGCGAGCGGGACCAGCGCTTCGAGGTCCGCGAGCACCGCGGGACCGAGTGCAATCGGATCGGCGTAGCGCATGCCGCCGTGCACGATCCGGTGCCCGATCGCGCCCCACGACCGCGCGCCGGCGCCATGCGCTTCGAGCCAGCCGTGGATCGCCTCGACCGCGGCAGCGTAGCCGGGTGCCGCCACCGGTGCATCGGCGAGGCGTGTGCCACCGGCGTCGACAACGCGAAGTCGCGCCGCGCGCCCGACCGAATCGACCTCGCCGTGCAGCCGGCCGGCGAGACCGCCGCCTGCGGCGGCGTCGAAGACCGAGAACTTGACGCTCGACGAGCCGGCGTTGAGGACGAGGACGGGCGATGCCTCCGATGCCGCGGCCCGGCTCAATCGCGTCGGACCTCTATGCGCCGGCGCGCGCCGATGCGGACTTCGTCGCCTTCGCAGCCGGCGCGGCGCGCTTCTTCGGCTTGCCCGTCGCGCTCTTTGCGCGCCCGGCGCTTCGAACGAGCAGCACCGGCATCGTCGCCTCGCGCACGACCTGCTCGGCGTCGCTGCCCATCAGCACGCGAGACAGTCCGCGCCTGCCGTGGGTGCCGATCACGATCAGGTCGGCCTTCGCCTTGCGCGCGGCACGCAGGATCGCGCGCGCGACCGGCTCGCCGCGGCTGTCGACGAGCATCGGCTCCGCGCGGACATGGACGGACTGCGCCGCGGCCGTGGCCTTGGCGAGGGTCGCTTCGCCGCTCTTCCTCAACCCGGCGTAAAGCGTCTCGGTATAGCTCGGAGGCACGTACCCGCCCTCGAATCCGACGACCGCCGCGGAACTGTCGATCACGTGCAGCACGATCAGCCGAGCGTCCTGATCGCCGGCGAGTGCCAGGGCCGATTTGAATCCGGCGTTCGACGGTGCGCTCCCGTCGACCGCCACCAGGATCGATTTGAACATGCAAACCTCCAGTCTCACGCGGGCCGGATCCGATGCCGGCCGAACATCGACTTCGATCAGACCACGACAGCATGTCGGCCGTGTTGACGCCCGTCAAGGGCCGGCCTGACTCCTGCTCGCCTGCGCACCCGCCCGGATCGCACCGCCGTTGATTCCGGTCAAGACATCGATCCCCGATGCTCCCAGAATGAAAATCGCCGGGATCGCGATGGGCGCTGGGCGCTTCAGCCCGCGCATCGGCGTGTCCGCGGCGATGCCAGGCCCTCATCGCGCCTGCAACCCATCGAGAGGTGAATCATGGCCAATCTTGCACGCTTCAATCCCTTCGCGGAGCTGACGCGCTTCGATCCTTTCCGCGACTTCGACGACATGTTCAGGTTTCCGCAGGCGTTCGTGCGCAACGTCCCCGAGGAGCCGCAGATCAGGATGGACGTCTCCGAGGACGACAGGGCTTTCGTCGTCAAGGCGGAGATCCCCGGCGTCCGGAAGGACGACATCAAGGTCTCGATCGACGGCAACCGGGTCTCGATCACCGCCGAGCTGAAGAAGGAGAAGGAGGAGAAGAAGGGCGAAACGGTGATCCGCAGCGAGCGTTACTACGGCAGGCAATTCCGTGGCTTCACGCTGCACCAGGACGTCGATGCCTCGAAGGCCGAGGCGAGCTACGAGAACGGCGTGCTCGCGCTGACGCTGCCGAAGAAGGAGCCCGCGAGCGTGAAGGAGATCGCGGTACGCTGACCGACCGCGCGACGCCGACGTAAGCGGCGGTGCATGTGCCGTTCGACGCGTGGACGACGCTGTCGCGTGTGGGCGAGATCGCCTGGACGCGCAGTGGCGGCAGGCGCGCGGTCGACGCCGCCGCCGCCGCGCGCGGTGAGCGGTTGATCGCCTACGCACGCGCGCATTCGCCGTATTACCGCGACTGGTGGCGCGCGCACGGCGCGGTCGGGGCGGGGCTCGCTGCGCTCGCGCCGGTCACCAAGCGGTCGCTGATGGACCGCTTCGACGACTGGGTCACCGACCGGCAGCTCCGGCGCAGCGGCGTCGAGGCTTTCCTCGCCGACCGCGCCAACATCGGCGAGTTCTACCTCGGCCGCTACGCGATCTGGAAGAGCTCGGGCAGCAGCGGCGAGCCGGGCATCTTCGTGCAGGACCGCGGTGCGCTCGCGACCTACGACGCGCTGCTGTCGGCGCAGCTCACGTCCGCCGCGATCGCCGGCCGCTACGTCGCGAGCCTCGTGATGCAGGGCGGGCGCGCCGCGCTCGTCGCGGCGACGGGCGACCACTTCGCGAGCATCGCGTCGTGGGAGCGCGTCTGCCGCGGAACGCCGTGGCCGAACGCACGCGCGTTCTCGGTGATGGAGCCGATGCCGGCGCTCGTCGCCCAGCTCAACGCGTATCGCCCGGCATTTCTCGCGAGCTACCCGACGACGCTCGCGATGCTCGCCGCCGAGAAGCGGGCAGGCCGGCTTCAGATCACGCCGTCGTGCATCTGGTCAGGCGGCGAATACCTCGCCGACGCGACCCGGCGCGCGATCGAGCGCGCGTTCGGCGCAATGCTCGTCAACGAATACGGTGCGTCGGAATGCATGAGCATCGCATTCACCTGCGGACGTGGGGCGCTGCACGTCAACGCCGACTGGGTGATCGTCGAGCCCGTCGATCGCGACTTTCGCCCAACGCCGCCCGGCGAGCGCTCGCACACGGTGCTGCTCACCAACCTCGCGAACTACGTGCAGCCGATCATCCGCTACGACCTGGGCGACAGCGTGACCGCAGTGGCCGAGCCCTGTGCATGCGGCAGCCCGCTGCCGGTGATCCGCGTCGAGGGCCGGCGCGACGACGTCCTGTCTCTGCGCGCAGGCGACGGTCGCCTCGTCCAGCTCGCCCCGCTCGCGCTCACCACCGTGCTCGAGGACGCGCTCGCATCGCGGCGCTTCCAGCTCGTGCAGACCGGGCCGTCGCGGATCGTCGTGCGCCTCGCCGCGCACGACCCGCGCGAGCGCAGCGAAGCGTGGCCCGCGGCCCGCCGGGCGCTGCACGCGTACCTCGCGCAGCAGGGACTGGGCGACGTCGAGCTTTACCTCGACAGCATCGCCCCGATGCCCGACGCCCACAGCGGCAAGCTTCGCGAGGTGCTGACGACGAATCCCGAAGCGGCCGCCAGCTAGGGAAGCTCTGCGAAACGGGAACGGACCCGGCTTCAGCGATCGGCTGCGCTGGGGAGCGCAGCGCTGGGAAGCGGTGGGGATGCTCCGGCGCGCTCTACACCGACCGTGGAGGCCGAGGGAGCGGGGTACCGTGACGCGCGAGTTCGGCTGCGGAACGCAGCCGGTGTTTGAGCCCGTCACGGTGCCCCGCTCCCTCGGCCTTCGCGGTCGAACTCGCGCGCCGGAGCATCCCCACCGCTTCCCAGCGCGGCCGATCGCTGAAGCCGGGTCCGTTCCCGTTTCGCAGAGCTTCCCTAGCGCTGTACGGCGGCGCTGCGCCGGCCGCGCGGGTCGTCGGCCAGGTCCGTGCGCGCGGCAACGCGGTCGAGCCCGCTGCGCAGGCGCGCGAACCCCGCCATCAGGGCGAAGTAGCGAAACTCGTCGCCGCCCTTCGCGCGGACCATCGCGGCGAGCCGGTGCCGATCGCGCGCAGGCCAATGCTCGATGCCGTCTATCTGCGCGAGCACGGGCGCGAGCGCGGCGAGCGCGCGGCGTTCGGCTTCGCTCCAGCGCCCGGGATCGTCCGGCGCGAGCACGCGCCGCAGCCGCTCGATCGCAAAGGCGACCGCGCGCTCGCGCTCACCGCGGAAACGCGTACCGATCCAGGCAGTCGTCGCGCGGCTCAACTCTCCCGGGTCGCAGGCGCGCGCAGTGCCCGGAGCGACCGTCAGCTCGAGATCGGAACGCGTGAAGCGGCGAAGCGTCGCGAGCGGCGACCGATAGCCCGCAGCGCCGCGCATGCGCTCGGATTCGCCCGCCGCGAGCGCGCGCAGGCGCGGATCGACCGGCTGGAAGCCGATGCGATGATAGAACCAGAACGCGCCGGATTCGAGCCCCTCGCGGTTGCCTGCCCCGAACTGGTAGGGCTCGACGATGAAGCGCTCGACCGCGAAAAGCTGCGCGTAGGCCCGCAGGACCGACGCCATGGCGAGCATCGACTCGCCCCCGCGGAACGGCGGGAACACGTTGATGCCGATGCGACAGGTGCCGAGGAACGGCCACCCGCCCCCGTAGGCGATCGGAACCGCGTTCTTGAACAGCATGTAGCCGATGTGCGAGTCGAGCGGAGGCCTCCACTCGGGCCTTGCCGAGTAGAGGGCGATCGCGAGGCCGCGGCCGAGCTCGTGCCAGCAAGTCGCCGCGGGGTCGGCGTAGGTGATCGGGTCGGTCTCGCGACCCTGCACGGCGAGCACGCCGCGTGCGGTGTCGACGAGATGCAGCCGTTCGCGGGCAGGCAGGCGTCGCCGGGCCGGAAGCGCTTCGGCGATCGTTTCCGCGACGTCGACCTCGCGCACAAGAGGCTCGCGGTGACAGTGGACCGCGCCGGGGGCGCCGCGCGCGAACGTGCGCGAGATCGGCGCGTCGCGCGGGGCCAGCACGACGAACGGCGCGACGCTGTCGTAGAGCGCCGCGGCGAGCGAAGCGTCGCAGGGCAGGCGCCTGATGCGGCCGGCGAGCCACGCGAGCCTGCTCCCGCGCCACCCTTCGATGCCCGCGTCGATCGCCGCATCGGGTTCGCCGTCCGCCGACTCGACGAGCGCGAATTCGGCGGACGGCAGCGCAAGCGCGAGCCACGGCACCAGAAGGTCGCCGCGCTCGGGAAACGAATCGACTTCGGCACAACCCGGGTAGCGCTCGAGGAGCCACTCGACGATCGGCAGGCTGAATGCAACGGTCGTCGCCGACCACGCAATGCCGCTGCCGCGCAGCCTGCCGCGCTCGCGCGCGCGCCCCGCGGCGTCGATCGCCCGCGCCTGCGCGGCGACCCGCACGAGCTCGCGTCCGGCGGCCGCGTGCATCGCCGGCGACTCGGGATAGGCGAGCAGGAACAGCAGGACGTCGTGCCAGGCGAGCAGGACCTCGGCGTCGCCCGGGGTCCGCCCCGAGGCGGCCGCGAAGAGCTCGCGCTTGCGCGCTCCTTCGGGTCCGGTGAAACGGTTGGCGACCTTGCGCAGCGCGGCAACGGTCGCCGCGTCGAGCAACGCCGGGCGAGCGGCCGTTAACCGCTCTTCGGCCCCGCGAATGCGCGTTGCGCTCCGCCGTCCGCAATCGCCCCGGCGCTCTTCGCGCGACGCCTCCACGCGTCGATGCCCCATGGCCCTCCGCCCGCGAACGCGAGATAAAGGAAGATGAAGCAGAAGAGTACCGCGGCGTCACCCTGATTGACGACCGGGAAGAAGCTTCGCGGCGCGTGCGCCATGAAGTACGCGAATGCCATCTCGCCCGAGAGGATGAAGGCAACCGGGCGCGTGAAGAGGCCGATCAGCACGAGCAACCCGCCGGCGAGCTCGAG